>QHXH01000170.1:0-2251 GCA_003222855.1 Acidobacteriota bacterium | reverse complement strand
ATACTACTACGATGATTCAACGAATTATGAAACGTACTGCGAAGAAGATGACGACGAGCCAACGCCGACAGACGAAGCTGCCCGTTAAGAACCAAGGTAGCGAGTTTGTCGCAAAGCCTCGTAGAGAGTTATCGCGACCGCGTTCGCCAGGTTCAAACTTCGTACTCGCGGGTTGAACATCGGGATCGTTAAGCACCTTTCCCAGTTACCTCTCAAGACATCTTCCGGAAGTCCGCGCGTCTCTGGACCGAACACGAGACAATCCTCAGGCTCAAACCTATAATCCCAAAGTGACCTCTCTGCTTTTGTTGAAAAATAAAGAAGCCGCGCAGGTGACAGTGAATCACGAAGCTGGGTTAAGTCACGATGCCGAGTGATTGAGACTTCGTCCCAATAATCGAGCCCGGCCCGGCGCACAGCACGGTCGTCCAGCCGAAATCCCGTCACCCCAACGATATGCAGGGGTGTCCGCGTGGCGGCGCAGAGTCGGGCGATGTTTCCGGTATTCTGAGGAATCTCTGGCTCAACAAGAGCGATGCTGAACATCGGACTAGGTGCAAACAAATCGCAGAGAAAGCAAAACGTTTATCAGACGATCATGATGAGTTTAGGGCGAGGCTGCGCAAAATAATAGGAACGGCGTCGCTTGGAAAGCATTCGCCGTTCCTCTTAAAGGGCCTTCAAGGCCTCATAGGATGTGCGCCACTTGAACGTGGTCGTTGTTTCCTGCTTGAACGAGCTATCTCTTCTTCGCGGACTTCTTGCCGCCTTTTTTCGAACCGCCCTTTTTCGCGGCCTTCTTCTTAGTTGCCATATTGTCGTTTCTCCTTCTTGAGTTTCAGAGTAATGACCACAAGATGCTGTACTTCGATGTGTCTTGTGGTCTAGAGAAAACGGCGCACAACATGTTGCTATATAAACCTTAATTAGATCGTTGTCAACAATTTATTACCGCCACGCAAAAATTCTTGCTGTCGATCGCGGCGTACTTGACGCTGACAATGTCGCATCCCCGCGCGAGATCCGGGCATCGATGACTAATCGATCGCGATCGTCAGAGAGCAGTCGTCGGCGTTATCTGAAGAGTGGAGTGAAGAGCCAACCATCATGACGATCAATTCCATAGTAAGTCATGACAGAGTTGCGTTGACTGCGACTGGTGACGCCAAGGAATGGACCAGACGAGTTTGCCGAATCGTCTTCGCCGCCCGGCGCTGTGTTCGTCGATTCGGTATCAAGCACATTCGCCATTTGCGGAATAAGTGATGCGAGTCGCGCCATGTCTCCGCGTGGAGTCGGTGGTACTCCACCCGAGTATACCGTCAGCGATTTTACGAATGCGCCAACGTCTTGAGAGGTTGGGCCAACCAATTTCCATTCACCGGAACTCGAAAGCGGATCACGCGCGGCCTCAACACGTAGAATCTGGAGTTTCTTAGTTCCTCTGGGAATTCCCTGAAGCAGATCATCCATCGAAGTTGGCAAGGAATTTACGCCTTGCGCCCCGCGATACCGATAGTACGCGCGAATCGCGTCAGCCAACTGTTCGCCCCGGAAAATGGCCTCTTTTTCACGTTCTCGCTGTGCTTGCTGACGAATATTCTGGGCCGCGCCAAGCGCAAAAAGTGCCAGCAAACTCATCACGAGCAGCAACGATACCAGCGCATAGCCGCCTTCCGAATGTTTCGTCGACTGAAATCGCGTTGGCATCATTATGGCTCGTCGTCCACGGTTCTTGATGGCGGTCTGTAAGGACCAGTCGCGTTTGGATCCATGGCAAAGGAAAGTGTGTGCGTGATCTTCAAAGTTGTGTCGATCAGCTTAACTTCCTTCTCAGAGATGCTGACGACCCGAAAGCGGCCACCCACTCACGTTGAATAGATCCTTGCTGTTCTTGTCCTGCAGGATCGCGGTGTCATTGAAACTGCGTTTACCAATCAGGCCGACGTAGTTCAGATTCGGGAGCGGTGGCGGAGAAACGTTCAGCATGATCGTGTTCGAATAAAGCTGTCCGTCGTTGCTACGCGCCATCACCTGCCGCACACCTGGGTTCGTGATCATCGAAGCAGGAATCGTGGTGAATAGTTGTTGCGCATTGATGAACCGAGTGGGCAAATCACGCCCATCGATGACGATGCGAACCGCCGGCGTGAACCGATCCCCTGAAACCTGAAGACTGAAATCCGACGGTGTGCGTGCAAACACGCTGGACGGCGAAAGTGATGAAGCCGTCATCGGCGGCGTCGGTGTC
>QHXH01000759.1 GCA_003222855.1 Acidobacteriota bacterium | reverse complement strand
TGCCTCGTCCTTGTAATGGCCCTTTCCGAAATGAAAGATCAGAATATAGCCGGAGTTGATTGCTTCTATGTCAGCACTGGTGTTAATCCAGTTCGAACGAAAGTTAACTGTCAAAGGCGCTCCCGAAGCGAGGCTTGCCGTTACGTCGGGAGGTTTCTTTCCGTACATCAACAACGAATCAGAATCCTTCGGTTGATGAGCAAGGGTGCTGTAGAAAGTGATGTTATAAGCCGTAGCGTCGCCACGATTTACGATTTCCATCACGATCGTTTCGGGCTTACCAGCTTCAAGAGTCTTGACGAAAACCTTTTCGATAGAAAGCTCTGGCCGCTTAGGCGCTTCGATACTGTCCCAGAAAATGCGCTTCCCGATAAAAATCAACATAGCGCCAACGGAAAGAACCAGACTCAAAATTGCGAGACGCACACCCTGAGTATTTTTGTTCCCAGCGTTGTAGAAGTAGGCACCAATGGAAAGCCCGATCCAGACCCAAGTAATCACCTCGTAGACGGAAGCAAAGAAGAATCTGACGATTTTATTCCACATGATAGCGGGGTTCATTTAGTATTTTTCATTTGCGATAGCAATACGTAAGTCTTTTAAGAGAGATATTTCATCTGTTCCTCGATAGGCTGCCATGGGACCTGATGTTATTCTGTCTAATAGAGAGACACGACCCGACCGCAACTCATAACCGGTTAAAATGTGAAAGTCTTCGGTTTCACTTGAGAATCTGTGGACCAGGAATAGCACGTATCGACCGCCAATATGAGGCATGTCTTGCTTATCGACTATAGAGACCGCAAGTTTTCCAGATGGAAAGCGCACCAGCCCACCCATGCGCTCTACGGGAAGCACACTGCCGGAGACTACCGGAAATCGGGTCTCGGTTTTAAGCACCTCATCGATTCGAATGCCGAACTCAGAGTAGACGGCGCTCTTGTCCTCTGACAGAAACAGCTCTTCACGGATCGGCAGCTCCGCCTCCGAAGCGCGACGGAATTTTCCGATCAAAGCTGAAAACAATCGCAGCATTGCTATCAACCAAACGGGCGATAGATTAAAAGAGATTTCTCGCTAGGATATCACGGCGAGTTGTCCGTAACACGTCTCCACTAGAAGGAGTGGTGTCTTAATTTGCAGAACGACTGTTGTGGAGTCAGTACCGAGAGCGGTAGCGACCGGGTAACAATCCTGGAAATCAGCGGCGGCCCGGTCGCTACCGCTCTCGGTACTGACCTCATCCTCAAATTAAGACACCACCCTAGAAGGGGCCACGGCGAAGGAGTAGTTGACGAACGAAAAACGAGGCAAAAACTTGCCTGAATTGCTACAAGGCTCTTACCGAGACAAACCGAAAATCATTTCAACTCAATATCTACTGCCGAAAAGCGCGACTTGCCAATGTTCTTGATAGCGTGAGTCACTGCACCGGCACGCCAACGGAGATCGCCGAGCGGAAGGTTCAATCGATCCGGCTTATTCTTTCCCTGAGTGATCACTTCGAGGTCGCCCGGGGTGAGCGCGATTGCGAGACCCGGCAGCGCGTGCGTATGCATAGAGGTTGATTGGCCAGGTTCGAGCGTCACCTCGAAGGCCCGCACGCGTTCGTTTTCAAAAACGGGAGTTCTGACGATCGGTTCCTTCGCTGTCGGCGGTGCTGGCGGTCCGGCGGGCGGCTTAAGAAGTTCGATCGTGAAATTATGAAACGGTGTGGTCCCAACATTGATCGCGCGATGAACATAGGTCGCCTTGCCAAACCTGACTTCGCCGAACTTCCAAAGGCTCTCGCCCGGCGCCGCGCCGGCAGTCTCGATGCGGAGTCTCGCCTCGCCTAACGTGACGACGACGTTGTCATTGCGGTGAATATGCCAAAGCGTCGTGTCACCGGCGGGCAATGTTACGTCCCAGACCCGCACGAATTCATTTTCAAATTTCGGTTGATGTCGTGGCTCGCCTTTGATTTCAACCGGCGACTGTGGCGAGTTGGATTGCGACAGAGTGCCGGTTGGAATCAGAGCAAGCGCTAACAGTAGGATCAATGAACCTGACTTCATTTCGACCTCCCTTCGGTGTCTTCTGTAGGAGCGTCTCGGGAAGACAGCCGCGTAGCGGCGAAATGTTTATAGCTCGCTCGAACACCCATCTTACCCCTTCCGAATTGAGCGAAATGCTAAGCATTTCGCTCAATTCGGAAGAGCGTCAATTCAAGAGCGCTTCTCTCTATAAACATTCGGTGCCTACGGCACTTTTTCCGACAGAATTTTGTAGCGACAACCCCGCTGGCTACCGCTCC
>QHXH01000758.1 GCA_003222855.1 Acidobacteriota bacterium | reverse complement strand
TTTCTGCGTGGAAGCATTCAGTCTGGAACGCTTGCGCACCCTATCGATGGAGGAGATTGAAAAGCGCTACGAGACATTCAAACTCATGAGCCAATTCGAAGTGCCCGTGTGATGGCGATGCACGAAGACGCGTATCGCAAATTGCTTCGCCGAACGTTAATCACAACGATTTCGTGCATCGCCGCCGTATTGATCTGTTACTTCTGGATTGATCGCCCCGTGGCGTTCTTTGTCTATCGCCACCACATCAACTCGATCAAGGTTTTTCGATGGCTCACTTACCCGCCGCCAGAAGTCCAGAATTGGTCGGCTCTGGTGTTAACGATCTTGGTGGTTCGACGGGCGTGGGGACCATTTCTGCGCTGGCAGAAGGTGCTGCTTGTGGCGTGTCTCAGCTTGATCGTTGCCGACGACTTTCGCATCTCGTTAGGGGATGTTTTCGGTCGCTATTGGCCAGAGACCTGGACCCATGATAATCCATCGCTCATTGGCACCGGCACGTACGGTTTCCATCCGTTTCAGCGTGGCGACGACATCGGCAGCTTTCCCTCAGGTCAGGCGGTGTGGATGATTGCGATGGCCCGGAGTCGAACCGTACAAATCGTAGTGATCGTTCTTTGCGCTCCGATGCTCGTGAGCCTTGTAGCGATGAATTATCATTTTGTCAGCGACGTGATTGCCGGCAGCGTTTTAGGCGCGCTCATCGCCACGTACGCGGCGCATTTGGCCCGGCTCGAAAGACCGCAATTCTGATGTGGCGCAGGTTTTCCATTCGTGAATCCGCGACGGCGCGGATTGCGGTATTACGCTGCGCAGCCGGCATAATCGCTTTTGCTGTGCTTTGGATCGCGGCTGTCGATCTTTGGGCTCGCAGCGGATCGAAAGACTGGATTGTGCTGAACAATTGCCGGATGATCGCGAACCCGGCGAATGACGGCGACAGTTTTCACGTCAGCGTTGGCCCAAACGAATACATCTTCCGCCTCTACATGGTTGATGCGCCAGAAACAGACGAAATGACGCCGGGGCGCCTAGTCGAACAGGCGAAATACTTTGGGGTTAGTGTCCCTCAGGCAATTGAAGTCGGCCAGGCGGCGAAAGAGTTCACGCGTGAGAAACTTTCGCAGCCGTTCATCGCATTCACGCATATGTCCGATGCGCTGGGCCGGAGCAGGCTCGAGAGGTTTTACGCGTATGTTCGGACCAAAGAGGGTGATCTTGGCGAGCAATTAGTTCGCAACGGGTTGGCCCGAATTTACGGATTCAAAGCGATCCCACCAAGCTTACAAAATTCGCGACAAGAAATACAGAAACTTCAACAACTCGAGAACGAAGCCAAACACGAGAAAATTGGAGGCTGGGGCATCAATGCCGGACGACTGAATTTGCGAGCACAGACGTCCACGGTGTTTAGTTTTTTTGCTTTGCCTAACGACACTCAGCGGCAGCCAGCGCCTCCGCCCCTGCCATTTTCTCGGCCTTCTCCAATGCCGATCCCAAGCACCGGCCCCCTGCGTACTCCAGCGTCGCATCTAAAAGAGAAGACCCCGCTCGGCAGGATCGACATCAACAGTGCGACAGAAAAAGAGCTGACGACAGTGCCGGGAATCGGGCACGTAATAGCGGCGCGAATCATTGCAGCACGACCGTTCAAGAGTGCTGACGATCTCAAAAGAGTGAGCGGGATCGGCGACAAGAAGTACGCGCAGACCCGGCCCTATTTTCAGTGAGCGGAATGGAACTGTAAGGAAAGCTGTTAGCTTCCCGATACAATTGTTTCGTGTAATTATAACTCGAACAAACATACCGGACATTGTTCTCACGAATGGCCAGAATGAAATCAACCAGACTGAAAGCATCCGACGTATGTCCCGTCTGCGGCGAGGACGTTCCGCCCGGTTCGCTGGCGTGTCCGGAGTGCGGCGCGGATCACAATTCAGGCTGGCGGAAAGATGCCGATGCTTACGATGCTGTGGATTTGCCCGATCAGGACTTCAACTATGACGAGTTTATTCGCGAGGAGTTCGGGTCAGCGCCAAAGCCAGCCGGAATAAAAACCATTTGGTGGATTGCTGCTATCGTCCTCACCGTTCTTTTTGTGGTTATTTATTTCTACATAGCCCATTAAATACCGAACGACTTGCACGTAAACCGTTTTGAATCTTGCCTAACTGCTTCGGAAGCGCAGATAATCGGGCGATGCAGTGCCTTGCCCGCGTTGCAGCGCGAGCTTGACGGGAAACGCGCGTGAAGGATCTGCTCGAACGTATACTCAAGCAGCTGCCGGGTTACCTGCCCGATCTCGCCAGCCTCGTCACCAGACCCAAAACTGCTATGCTGCGCTGGGTGGGCGAAGCAGCAGGCGACCTTACACGGCCGCTCACTTTTGTCGGGGTATCCGTTGCGATTGGCTTTCTGCTGCAACTTCCGCAGCTTGGCAAGGAGGATCCCTTCACGACGCTCGTAGCGAGCATGGCCGTGTTCAAAGTGCTCGCGCTGGTGATGTTCGCAGCCATCATCCAGCTCGTGTTCCGAATGGCCGGCGGCCACGCGAGCTTTGCCGCGACTTTCTCGGCTTATCTTTATATTGTCAGTCC
>QHXH01000169.1 GCA_003222855.1 Acidobacteriota bacterium | reverse complement strand
TGCGGCCGGCAGTCCCACCAGATTTTCTTGCCATCGTTGATGCAACCGGTTTTGATCAGCAAATCAACATAGCGCAGAAAGCCGGGATAAGAATCGAAGTGATCGGGAATGTCTGTGCGCGGAAACTGCTTGAAGATCTCAGAGCGATAGCTCTTCAATCCAGTGTTGTGGCCCACCCAAAACGGCGACGAGGTTGAAAGCGCCAACACGTGCGGCAGGAAGTAACGCGACGCATTCATGATGTGAATCTGGCGTTCACGATCGGCGACGCCGACGTGCACGTGCAAACCGAAGATCAAAAGCGATCGCGCGACGGTCTGCAGCTCCTGCACTAGCAATTCGTAACGATCATCGTCGAAGATTTTCTGATCCTGCCAACGCGAAATCGGGTGCGTCGAAGCGGCGACAATTTTCAGACCATTTTTCTCGGCGAGCGAGGAAATCACGCCCCGCAGATTCGAAATATCGGCGCGCGCTTCCTGAATGTTTTTGCAAATACCCGTGCCGACTTCGATCTGGGACTGAATCATCTCGGGTTTGATCTGCTCGCCCAGGATCATCTTGCCTTCGTCGAGAAACTCCGTGACGTGCGACCGCAACTCGCGCGTCGACGGATCGACAATTTGAAATTCTTCCTCGATGCCTAAAGTGAATTGATCGAACATAACAACTTATCAGCCACGGAGGCGCAAAAACACAGAGACAACAAAAACAGAAATCAGAGATGCAGATTCGCTCGGAATCTCCGCGTCTCTGTGTCTCTGTGGCTAAGCAGCTTAAGGCTTCGGCAATTCTCTTTCCATCAACTCGCGCGCATCGTTTGGGAGCCGATGAAATCGCACTCCGACGCCGTGTCCGGGATTGCTGTAAACAACGTCGCCTTTAATCACGACGTGTTTTCCCGCCAAAGGAATCCTCAGTGTGAGCGTCTCGCCCACCGGGATATCAGCCTCCGCGCTCATGTACAAGCCGCCCATACTTATGTCTTTGGTGCCGGCCACTCCGGTCGCATCGCCGCCATTAAAGCTGACATCTACAATAACTCGCGAACGATCGTACTGCCGTCGTTCATCGCTTGAAATCTCTTCGGATCGATCTTCATCAGTCATCTTGGTTCCCTCGCGAGGCCGGTGTTGCGCGTCGCATACGCTGAACGCGCCGGAAACAGTTCGGATTGCAGCCTGTATCTGAGCCAGATGATAACCCATTATGCCAGCGACGAAAACAAATATGGCCGCATCATGCTAGCCATGCGTTACCAGGGGGCCGCGCAGCTTCGGTAGTGTCATTTCTCTGCGTAGTCTCTGCGACCTCAGCGTCTCCGCGGTGAATGTTCCCGAAGACCTCACCGCTGAGACGCAGAGAACGCTGAGGTGGCGCAGAGAATTCAAAGTAGAACACCACCGCAGCGTCTGCTGAATTGACACTAAAAACATGCGCACGCTACTATCCGAGTCTCGCAATTCTTTAGCTCGTGACTATTAGCTCCTGAGTCTTCGGTCATTATGGGTTTCGCCACTACCGCAATCCACGCCGGGCAGGAACCGGATTCTGCCACCGGCGCCGTTACAGTTCCGATCTATCAAACCTCGACTTACGCGCAGGAAGGTCTGGGAAAGCACAAGGGTTTCGAATACGCGCGCACTTCGAATCCAACGCGCCTGGCGCTTGAGCGCAATCTGGCGGCACTGGAAGGCGCCCGCTTCGGATATGCGTTTGCGTCGGGAATGGCGGCGATTGACGCGACCATGCGACTGGTGAAAGCCGGCGACCACGTGATCGTCTCTGACAACACCTATGGCGGCACGAATCGTTTATTTAAGCGCGTGCTGGCCAACTATGGCATCGAATTCGAGTTCGTCGACACTTCCGACGTCACCAACGTCGAAGCCGCAATCAAGGACAACACGCGCATGGTTTTCGTCGAGACGCCGACCAATCCAGTCATGATCGTAACGGATTTGACAGCCGTGACCGACATTGCTCATGCAGCCGGGGCGCGCGTCGTTTGCGACAACACCTTCATGTCGCCTTACTTGCAGCGGCCGATTGAATTCGGCGTAGACATTGTCGTTCATTCGACGACGAAGTTTTTGAATGGACATTCGGACGGCATCGGCGGCGCAGTCGTGCTGAATAATGAAGACGACGCGAGCTGGATCGCCTTTATTCAAAACAGCGCCGGGGCGATTCTCTCGCCGTTCGATTCCTGGCTCGTGCTGCGGGGAGTTAAGACTCTCGCGCTGCGCATGGAACAGCATGACAAATCGGGTCGCGCGGTCGCGGCCTTTCTCGAAGATCATCCGAAGGTGCAAAAGATCTATTATCCCGGATCGAAATCACACAAACAGCATGAGCTGGCGAAGCGGCAGCAGAAAGGTTTCGGCAGCATGGTCTCGTTCGATGTCGGATCGCTGGAAGCCGCCCGCATAGTGCTCGAGTCAGTAACGGTGTGTACGCTGGCCGAGAGTCTGGGAGGAGTAGAGACGCTCATTTGTCATCCCGCGACTATGACGCACGCTTCAGTCGCGCCGGAAGTGCGCGAGCGCCTCGGAATTACGGATGGTCTGGTGCGAATTTCGGTCGGCATCGAAGACACCGACGACATCATCGCGGATATCGATCAGGCTCTCGGTAAGATCGGCAAATGAGTGTTCAGAGTTCGGCCTTTAGGCTGCAAATACAAAGCAAGCTAAAGCTTGAAACTTTCAACGGATCGATGACCAAATTGTCAGCAATCTTGACACTATGAAGCGATCGCAATCTACTATTCGGTAACCTATGCTCGTTGAACTCCACGCAAAAACCGACGTGGGCCGCGTGCGCCGCGGCAATGAAGACAATTTTCTGTTGCTTGACTTAACCGCCGCGCGCGCGTGGAGCGGGTCCGACGGCGCGGAAAACCCGGAAGACATGCGTGAGTTCACACTTGGCGAGCACGGACTGGTGCTGGTCGTTTCCGATGGCATGGGCGGCGCGCTCGCAGGTGACGTCGCGAGTCGCATGGCGATTGAAGCGGTCCGCGACGTCTTGATGGGAACAAACACCGACGGCAACGGATGCGATCCTGATTCTTCACTCGTCGAGTGCCTCAGACATGCGACGATGGAAGCAAATAAGAATATTCATTACAAGAGTTTGGAGGACAGCCGTTGCAGCGGAATGGGCGCGACGCTCACCGGCGCCGCAGTCAAAGACGACAAGCTCGATTTAATCCAGGTCGGCGACAGCCGCGCTTACGTGCTGCGTGGTCAACAAATTCGTTTAGCGACCAAGGATCAGTCGCTGGTGCAACAACTTGTGGACGTTGGACAAATCAGTGAAGCCGAAGCCGAAACTCACATGTTTCGCAACGTGATTCTTCAGGCGCTCGGCGCCCAGAACGAACTGACTCCGGCGACGGCCCGCATTCAACTCCGCCAGGGCGACATGCTGCTCCTGTGCAGCGATGGATTATCCGGAAAGCTTCGTAACGATGACATTCGACAAATCGTCGCCGATGCTGATGATCTTGGCGCGGCCTGCGATGCACTTGTCGCCGAAGCGAACAATCGTGGCGGCGAAGACAACATCACGGTCGTGCTGGCGCGATTTACGGGAGATGAACTGCGCGATCCCAACGATGATCGAATTACTGTCGAGTTGCCGCCGCTGGAAGAAGATCGAACCTTAGATGAAACGGAAGCAGATACGCAGCACGAGTGAGCTAACGGCCCAGTTCTTTGCCTCGCCAATCCGGCGCAACCCCAATCCTTCTTACATAAATCGACGCACCCTGAACGCGAGTGACTTCAACGCGGTCGCCTGCTTCCAGGGGCTCCTCACCTTCGGCCGGGTATGCAGTCCAGGTCGATCCGAAAACTTTGACAGCCCCTTCGTGCAGAGCGCCGCGACTCGAGGAAACTACCGTTCCGATCTTGCCCGGTAGAGATTCGACGCCTGACTTCAAATCGCCGCCGCTCTTTTCGCGTGAAAAATAATTTACAAAAATCGTGCGGGACGCCGCCGTCAAAGCGATCGAGACAACCGCGAAAATCAGAAACTGCAAAATAATGCTGTGCACGCCGAGAAATCCGGCCAGACCAGCGGCGAGGGCGCCAATGCCAAACCACAGCAGGACGAACCCACTCGTGAAGACTTCAGCAACCACAAGCACCGCGCCGAGGATGGCCCAGAAAATCCAGAGGTAGTTTGCCATCTCTTTGTGTCAGAACCGCGAGCGGTAGCGACCGGATCGAGCGACCTCATTCGCAACCAGCTCGAATCCAATTTGATAGATTCGCTTTGATCCGCTCGCTACCGCTCGCGGTTCTGACACTCACCCTTTCAGAAAATTCTTCAACACAAACCAAATATTCGCCGGCCGTTCGGCCAGGCGCCGCATGAAATAAGGATACCAATGTTTTCCATAAGGAACATACACGCGCATCCCATAACCATCGCGCGCAAGCTGCTCCTGCAAATCACGACGAATGCCGTAAAGCATTTGAAACTCGAATGAATCTTTGCCGATCCCCTCGCGCTGCGCAAACTCAATCGTGGCCTGGATCATCTTCGGATCATGCGTGGCAATGCCGTGATAGGTGCCGCTCCGCAGCAACAACTGCATTACCCGTACGTAGTTGGCATCAACATCTTTTTTGTCGGGATAAGCGACCGACGGCGGCTCATCGTAGGCGCCTTTACACAATCTGATGCGCGCGGGAATCTTCAAAAGCTCGCGCGCATCGTCCATTGTTCGATACAAATAAGACTGAAGAACAATCCCCACCTCATTCAATCCAAACTCTGATCTGAGTCTCTTGAAAACATCGATCGTCGCCTGGGTCACGTTCGATCCTTCCATATCAATGCGGACGAAATTGCCGCGCCGGGCAGCATCTTCGACAACGCTGCGCGCATTGCGATAGGCAAGTTCGGGATCAATTTCCAAACCGAACTGCGTCAGCTTGATCGAAACATTCGAATTGATTCCAGTCTGCTCGATTAACTCGAGCAGGTGCAGGTACTCGTGCACTTCGGCGTTTGTGGCTTCGATGCTACTAACGGATTCGTTCAGGTGATCGAATGACGCCGAGCATCCGCGCGCGTTGATTTCGCGGATTGCAGCGATGGCCTCGTCAGTAGTCTCGCCGGCGATGAAGCGCGTAGTGAGCTTCTTGAAAAGACTAAATTTGGTGGCGAATTCCTTGAGGCCTTCCTGACGAGAGAGATAAATCAGCGCGCTTCGCGTGAGCATGTTGGGTGAATACTACTGTGGTATCCTTTGTGACATTCCCGCCGAACAATTCGGTTGCAAGGACCTTAGCACTTGATGCGCTGGAAACTGTTGGTTACAACCTCTGTCGCCGCAGCCCTCGTTGGGTTTTCGCTTTGGTGTGTTTTAGCCATCGGCGTTTTCGGTTCAGCCAGAGCGCTCGCGCGAAACGATGCGCTGTTGTTAGCGAGCATCGTGATTCCACTTGCTGTAGCGGGAGCGGGCGGCTTCTTCGCCTATAGACACACCGCGCGGCGACGAAAGATGCAAGCCTTAATCACGACCCTGCTGGCGATCTTCCTTGCCCTCGTCGTGTATCTCGCGGCTTCCAGCTTTGCCGTCGATCGGCTCTATGTTCCGCGCAGTTATGAAGTGCGACACCGCCGTTGAAACTATGCAGTATTCGTTTGCTCCTCTGCTCGACCCAATCCTATTTCCTTCTGCACCGGTTTCAAAGAATCGATCACGAACCTGATGTGATCATCGAGTTCGACGCCCAACTCCTGGGCCCCCTGATAGATGTCGTCCCGATTAACTGATCGAGCGAAAGCTTTGTCTTTCAATTTCTTCCTGACTGACTTCACTTCCATATCGTCGAGGCTGCGCGACGGCCGAACCAGCGCGCACGCAACCAAAAACCCGCACAACTCGTCGGTCGCAAACAGCGCCTTCGCCATGTCGGTGTCGCGCGGCACGTTTGTGTATGTAGCGTGGCCCATGATCGCTTTGATAAACCTTTCCGAATACCCACGGCCACAAAGAATGTTTGCGCCGGTAAACGGATGCTGGTCTGCCGACGGAAACATTTCGTAATCGAAGTCGTGCAACACACGAGCTCCCGCGCCTGCCGCCAGCGCCTCGTAGCGATACTCCGGCGTTTGCTTGTGCACCAAGGTAAGGTGCCATGTGGCGACTATCAGACCGACAACCAAGAGCGACAATAATGCGACGCGGAAAAGATGATCCAAGTTTTTCACGGAGCGACTATATATTACGTCGCGCAGAAAGGGTCTAACTAAACCAGAGGTACTGATGCAGTTTCAGACTTAATAGAGGCGGACATGAGGATCTGAATCAGAAGACGGTGTCCTTTTAGCCGCGTTGACGCGGCTTTCCCCGGAGGTCACTACGCCGGGCGTTTTACGCCCGGGTTAGCGACGTACCGGAATTCCTGAGCCCGTTTTAACGGGCTTGTGTCTAAGGCTTTAGCCGTGATGCCGAAGCTGTTGATGAAAAGCGCGCTGGAAGCGCGCTAGTGTTCGGCGTGTTGGTTGACTCCCCAGCGCTAAAAAGCGCTGGTCTATGAACCCTTTGGGCAAGCCGTCTGAAGACGGCTACAATGACTAGAAGCATCAATACAAATA
>QHXH01000168.1 GCA_003222855.1 Acidobacteriota bacterium | reverse complement strand
CAGAATCCGGCCGGCGAAAAGATTCGTTACTATCAGGCCCTGGATGCGGAATCGGAAGCGAGGTTCGTCGCGGGCAAGATCCAGGAGCACCTGCGAGCCGATCCCGATCTGCGGGCGGCGGTGCTTTATCGTACTAACTCACAATCACGCGTCTTCGAAGAAGCGATGCGCCGCGCCGGCCTGGCTTACAACATCGTCGGCGGCTTTTCTTTTTATGAACGGATGGAAGTGCGCGACATCATCGCGTATTTGAAGCTGGCGATGAATCCGCACGATTCGATCGCTTTGCAGCGCGTCATCAACACACCTGCACGTGGCATTGGCAAGATGACGCTCGACGAAATCGAAAACCGTACGCGCGAACTTGGCATTTCACATTGGGATGCGATTTCGGACTTGATCGCGGACGAGCGGCGGCTTTCCGCGCGCGCATCGGCGGCACTCGCGAATTTTCAGCGCATCGTTAATCGGTTGGCTGTTAAAGTAGAAGAAATACTTTCCACGAAGCCCGGCGGACTCAGCGCCGAAGATGAAGCTGAAGCACGGATTGAATCGTCATCCCCCGTTTCGGATCTGGTAAAAGCCGCGATCCTCGACACCGGCTACGAAAATGCTTTGAAGTCAGAAAACAGCGATGAGGCGGAAGGGCGACTCGAAAATCTTCAGGAACTGGTCAACGCGGCCGTCGATTATGACGAGCAAGGGGCGGAAGGTCTGCGCGACTTCATCGATCATTCAGCGCTGGTGGCCGATACGGATCAATATAAAGCCGACGTGCCGGTGACTCTGATGACCGCCCACTCCGCTAAAGGGCTGGAATTTCCGCTGGTGTTTCTCGTTGGTTTGGAAGATGGATTGTTTCCTCATTCGCGATCCTTGAGCGACGCTTCGGACATCGAGGAAGAGCGGCGCCTGGCGTATGTGGCAATGACAAGGGCCGAAAGGTACTTGTACGTAACTCATGCAGTGAAGCGCCGAGTTTATGGTGAAGAATTGGCGTCCGAGCCGTCGCAATTCCTGAACGAGATGCCGCTCGAACTAATCGAAGACGTTTCCCGTGGCCGGTCATGGCTATCGTTCGCGCGCGGATCGCAACCCGTCGCACGTGCGGCAGATTCGGTTCGCTATGAATACGACAATCAATACGGCGAGGTGGGGAACGAATTCACCATCGAGGAACACTCAAGCAAACCTGAAGGCAACAAGTACACGGGCAAGACTTATGACAGCGTTGAATCGGTGCAGGAGTTCTTTCGCCGGCGCGGGCTACAGATGGGCTCGCGGCCTGGAGCGTCGGGTCCCAAGTCCCAGGGTCGCAAAGTAACCCCAACATCCGAGCCCCGAAACCCATCACCCTCGTCTTTCGTTCCGGGATCGTACGTCCGCCACTCGAAATACGGCCGCGGCCTGGTGCTTCGTCGAGAGGGCTCTGGTGAGCAAACCAAGGTCACTGTCAGCTTCCCGGGCTACGGCGCAAAGAAGCTGATTGAGAAATATGCCGGGTTAGAAAAAGACTGATTTTCCTCAGGAAAAGCGCAGATTGCCTATTTCCTCGCTCCGTATTCTCCCCATTTCGACGAAACTGTCACGGTTGCTCGCCAGTCCTCGGCTGGACAGGCTTCGGAGCCCTGTGCTAGCCTTTTCGCCGTGTTACAGAGCGAACCTCACAAGGTTCGCTTTTCTTTTGGGTCTTTCAATTCATTTATCATTTATCAATGATATCCATCTGCCACGGCAGGTGACTTGGTCTTTTCAGGATCGCGCACAGGAAACCCCGGAATTCGGCTGGCAGACGCCTTCAGTCTCCCCAAGCCCGAGGTCGAGTCAACGCACCACCTGACTCACACGCGATATCGCACTGAAAAGTTGGCTTAAAACTAAACGGACAGGAGAACCCGAACTGATGAAGAAATCTACGTTTCTTGGAAGCGCAGTAAGTGTGCTTCTCCTTTTCTCCGTAATTTCCTACTCGAAAGCCTTAATTCAGCAGCAAAATCCCAAGCCGAACCAGCAGGCCGCTCAGGTGCCGGCCCAGACTTCAATTGACACTGTCGTCACCACGGATGCAGGAACTCTGACGGCCTCGACCGAGCGCCCGCGGGAAGTCACTCCAACCGCCGCGCCCATCGAAGAGAAAGCCATCGCTAGCGAGACTTATACGGCGACCGCTTACAGCCTGCATGGCCGCACCGCGACCGGCGTCGCGCCCGCGATGGGCATGATCGCCGCTGATCCTCGCGTGCTGCCCCTGGGCTCGCGCGTGCGAATCGACGCCGGTTCTTACAGCGGTGAATACATCGTTACCGACACGGGCGGCGCAGTCAAAGGACACCGCATAGATATTTGGAGGCCGACCACGCGTGATGCGATGCGCTTCGGACGACGAGCGGTTAAGCTAACTGTGCTGGAATTAGGCGGCAAGCGAAGAAACACAGCCAGGAGACCGCGTACCGTCAGCGTATCGCCCGCTTCTTCGGCCGCTCCGGCGACCGCAAAGCCGCAGAAGAACTAACCTTCATTCCCTCCCGAAAATCCTTTTAATAGAACCCTCTCTACGGTAGAATTCGGCCGGTTCGAAATCTCTGCTCGTTCATCCGAATGGGTGCTATGAAGAAAGTTATTCCTCTGGTCGTCCTCGTCTTCGCGGTTGCGATAATCGCTTACTCTCAATCAGGCCGGCGAATTACGAATCCTCCACCTCCGGCGCCGCCCGTTGTCGAGACTCCGACCGAAGCGCCGCCCGAACGCATGACTCCGGCGATGGAAGAGACAGGCATGCTGCCTAATCGTCTGTTGAATCGGGAACTGAAGTCACTCGACAAAGGAAGTTTTCGGCTGTCGGATTTCAGTGGCAAAGTGGTCGTCGTGAATCTTTGGGCGTCCTGGTGCGGTCCCTGCCGGGCTGAGATTCCTGATTATGAGAGGGTGCGGAAAGAATACGCCGGAAAGTCCGTCGAGTTTATCGGCTTAACCACTGAAGATCCGCGCACCGCAACCGATCGCGTGCAGAAGTTTGTCCGTGATTTCAATTTTGGCTTCCGCCTGGGCTGGGCTGACGCCGACACGGCTCATACTCTGATGAACGGCCGTAACGTTATTCCGCAAACTCTGGTCATCGCCAGCGATGGTCACATTGTCAGTCACTGGCGCGGCTACGCACGCGGGCAAAGCCGTGATCACCTGCGGCAAGTGCTCGATCGCGCGCTGGCAGATACGACTGCGTCTTCGCAAAAGCCTCAACAATGATCCTGTGCACTTGTTCATGACCTGATCGCATTAGATCCACGGCGTTCCGCATTTTCCAACGCACGAACTGAACACCAAGCGTTCGTCTCTTCGTGCGTTTCGTGGATCGTTCTTAGTATTTTCGTCAGTGATAACGGACCATCGATCGGGATGGATTGGTGGCTACCCCGTTTTCGTTTTTCTTGAGGCAACAGTTAAGATGCTGTTTCATGTCGCTTCGAGACAAAACGGCCAACGAATGCGGGGATCATCTGGTCGAAGTCTGGCGTGGCTCGATTATCGAATCGCGGCATAGCGGCCATCTCATCGCTGTCGATGGAAACGGGACGACTATTTGTTCGTTAGGTGCGCCCGAAACGGTTACTTATCTTCGATCCTCAGGAAAGCCCTTCCAGGCCTTGCCGGTCGTCACATCGGGCGCAGCCGATCGATTCGGATTCACTGAACAGGAAGTCGCAATCTCTTGCGGCTCGCACAATGGTGAGCCTATCCATGTCGAGACTGTCCGTTCCATGCTGCGAAAGATCGGCCTCGACGAAACCGCGTTGAAATGCGGAGTGCATGAGCCTTACAGCGTTGACGTCGCGCGCGAGTTGATTCGCAAACAGGAACAGCCGACTGCAGTTCAAAACAACTGTTCGGGCAAGCATGCGGCAATGCTCGCCTTAGCTAAGCACCTCGACGCGCCGACCGAAACCTATGATGAACAGACGCACCCTGTGCAGCAGATGATCGGGCAAACGGTATCGGATTTTTCCGGCGTACCGGTTAAAGACATCGCGATTGGAACGGACGGCTGCGGTGTGCCGGTGTTCGGAATCTCAGTTCGTGCTATGGCCATAATGTACGCGCGGCTGATCTCGCCTCCGGCAAATGCTTCGCCTGCAGTCCGTGCTGGATGTAAGCGAATCGTCAAAGCGATGATCGATTTTCCCGAGATGATTGGCGGCACAAAAGATCGTCTGGATACGGAATTGATACGGGCCGGCGCCGGTCGCTTAATCTCAAAAATTGGCGCGGAGGGCGTGTACACCGTCGGTGTATTACCATCATCTGACTGGCCGAATGGCTTTGGATTCGCGTTGAAGGTTGACGATGGAGACGATCGCCGAGCGCGTCCACCGGCGGTCATCGACGCATTGCGGCAACTCGGTGTTCTGACGGCCACTGAGTTAGAGATGTTGTCGGCTTATTCACCGGCCGTGATTACGAATCGGCGCGGCGACCACGTGGGAGAAGTGCGGGCGGCGTTCACGCTGAAAATCGATCGACCTCTCGCGAAGGTCGTGTCTTAGTTTTGGCTTTCGGGTCTTTGCGCCTTCGCGTCTTTGCGGGAGATAAGTTTTTTCCGCAGTTTTCACGCAAAGGCGCGAAGCCGCAGAGAAAAACCCGCAAAATAAGACAGTATTTTCGCGAACTTAGTAGATGACATTGAACAGCAACGATTCCCAAAGCGCCTCGACGGACGAAAGCGCACCGACCTCACCCGTCCTTGGGCGCGATGAGTACGGCAATGTCGATTACGATTCACTTCCCGAGGTAATCCAGTGGTTCCTGGATTACGATCAGAGAGTCGCGGTCGTAAAGCACCCGAAGGTTGAAGAACTTTTTCAATGGAAACAGGAGCAGAGCCGCAACGCCGGCGAGAATGTTTTCAACTTCAATCGCGCCGAGGATCGTTTGGCGATCGGCATTCTTCAATCTATCGCTCACAATCCAAGCGAACGCGAGCTGCACGCCTGGATTTGCCAGTTGCTCAACACACTGGAACAATCGTCGAAGACCACCGAACAGATATCGACCTCCTATCAACTGAATATGAATAACGCGCGATCTGTGGTCGTGGAAGCCACGAAAATACCGGCTGCCAGAACTCGAGAAGGCTTTCTGATCGATTGTTGGCTGGAAAGTCTCTGCACCGCTGAGATTCGCGTGCTCGGCTGGTTATATCGAGAGTTTTATGGCCGGCCATTCCATCCCGATAACTTCTAATCGCTCGTTCGCCTTTCGTGGCGCGAGCGATTTTCATGCAAAGCTAGTCGCTCTCTGTACCGAACAATTACGCACACCAGTCTCATGCTCGGTCTGCTCAGGCCGGAGCACCGGCATGGCCTTCTGGTTTTCTCAGAATTTCAATTGAAAAATCGCATCGCGGCAACTTCGGATCGCGGCTCAGCGAACGCTGGCACAACCGTTGCTAAGGCCACAGACGACAAGAAGGCAAGAAGGGTAGTTAATCGGGTCAGGCTCTTAGGCTGGAGTTGCAAGGCGCTTTGGGGGAGGCGCCTTACATCTGAGAAGTGGCGGCTCTTTCGGGGGAACGGAGTTGCCGATAGCAGTCAGAGAGCAAAAAGGCGAGGCTGCTGATGAGCGGCTTGGAGAGGCTAGGGGGAGCCTCCCAGGACTTATCAGCAGCCGCAAGCCTATTAGGGGCCCGACCGAGAACCGAAACGAACAGGGGTGGAGTACGAAGCGCGGCTGATTGGTAAGGGTCAGCCGCGTTTTTCGTTTTAGAGGCTTCGCGGCTTCGCCGCAGCACATTGCGGAAAGCCTATGGCTTTCCGGAGGCCTGGGTTAGTTCTTTGAGGCTGCGCCTCGGTGTTGCGCGGACGCGCAGCCTCTTTTTCTATTCACTTCGTTTGCCGGTAGCGATAGGCTTACCGCAGTGTGCTGCGGCAAAGCCGCACGCCGACTTTGCTTTTCAGCCTGAGTCCATTTGTTGGTATTGACAGTACCGACTTACCTTTTGATCCTAAGTTGTTCACTGCTAAACTCGCGACTCGTTCTTCTATTTCCGATTCACGATCTACTATTCACGATTCGTGTCCGCGCCTAACATTGAATCCATTGTCTCGCTCGCGAAGCGCCGCGGCTTCGTCTATCCCTCGTCGGAGATCTACGGCGGTCTCGGGAGCGCCTGGGATTACGGGCCGATGGGAATCGAGCTTTACAACAACGTCAAGCAGGCGTGGTGGCGCTGGATGGTTTACGAACGCGATGACATCGAAGGACTCGATTCATCGATCATTCTGAATCGTTTGGTCTGGAAGTATTCCGGTCACGAAGACACTTTCAGCGATCCGTTGGTTGACTGTCGTGAATGCCAGAGCCGATTTAGAGCCGACAAGTTGAAAGAGTATCGGCTGAAGAAGATTCCTGCATTCGGCATGGAAGTCGTTGTCGTTGGATGGGAATTTCTCGACGATATTCCGTGTCCAA
>QHXH01000167.1:18824-24137 GCA_003222855.1 Acidobacteriota bacterium | reverse complement strand
CCTTTCTCGTCATTAACGCCGTGCCAGCCCTGCTGCTCGCTTTTGTTGGCGGCCGCCTCTCTCCGAACTTCAAAGTAGGAGCCACCTTACTGGGATACCTGGTCAGTTTTCTATTCTGGTTGAGCGTGCACTACTTGTGGACCCAATGGAAAAACGTCAAGCCGCTGGCAGTAAGCGGGGCGCAGTAAAGATCAGAACCGATCGTGCGCGAGCTTTACCAGGTTCTACTACGTCGCAGAGCGACGTTACGCGTCGAAGGCTAAGGGCTGTCTGGATTCTCAAGCGAGACTTCTAAGAACCACTAACCAAAATCGTTCGACGGAGGCTGCTATGAAACGCCTGTTTGCATTGCAGAAGAGATTTGTGTTGCTCGCGCTCGCCGCGGTTACTCTCACGCACTTCCCTTTTAGTCTGGACGCTCAAACAACGACTGGCCCCGGCCGCAAGACTGATTCACAGCAAACAGCGCGCGCCACGGGCGCCGACATCCCGACAAAAGTCAGCGAGTACATGGATGCCCTGGTCAAAGCTGGCTGGTTCAGCGGATCGATTTTGATTGCGCAGAACGGCAAGGTCCTCGTGAGCAAAGGCTACGGAATGGCCAACCTGGAACTCGAGGTGCCGAACACGCCGCAAACAAAGTTTCGCGTTGGGTCGATCACCAAAGTGTTCACGGCCATCGCGATCATGCTTTTGCAAGAGCGTGGCAAATTGAGTCTGCAGGATCCTATCTGCAAATACGTGGCGGATTGTCCGGCGAGCTGGCAACCGATAACCATCCATCACTTGCTCAGTCACACCTCGGGTTTGGCGAAACATGACACGGCCGGTGTTTATTTGAAGACCGCAATGCTGCCCATGACTCTGTCGCAAATGATCGAGAGCTTCAAAAACAAGCCGGCGGATTTCCAGCCCGGCGAAAAGTTTGATTACAACAACAACGGTTACATCTTGCTCGGGCAGGTAATTGAGAAAGTGTCCGGCCAATCCTATGAAGCGTTTCTCAAAGAAAACATTTTTATGCCTTTGAAGATGGCGAACAGCGGCTATGACAATCACGATCCGATTATCAAGAATCGCGCGGCTGGCTATCGGAGCGAGGGAACCACGCTTTTCAATGCAGCCTACATAGACCAGTCGCAACCCTTCTCGGCGGGTGCGCTCTACTCAACTACCGGTGACCTGCTGCTTTTGGATCAGGCGCTCAATGACGGACAGTTTCTGTCGCCGAAAACTCAGGAAACGATGTTCACAGCGGTGAGCGGCAACTACGGCTATGGCTGGTTCGTCAATAAACAGTTCAACCGCCGCGCTGTCGCACATCCCGGGGGTGTGCCGGGATTCTCGGCCATGATTACACGGTTTCCTGACGAGAAAGTCCTGATAGTGACGCTAAGCAATCTCGAGAATTCTCAAATCATAAGAGCTAACAACGACTTGGCGGCGATTGTTTTCGGAGAGAAGTACGAAGTCCCGAAGCGTCGCACCACGGTCAAAGTAGATCGGACCATTCTGAACACTTACGTAGGAGAATATGAAGATCGACCGGGCAGAATTACCAGGATATTCGTTGACCACGACACCCTGATGCTCCAGTTAGCCAACACCGGAATTGGCAAGTTCGATCCTATACCCATGTCGGCCGAATCCGACCGAGAGTTCTTCGATCCGCTGCACGATACCCAAGTGGCATTCGTGAAAGATGCGGGCGGACAAGTTATCGAAATGGTGCTGAAGATTAACGGACGCGAGTTTCACGCGAAGAAGATCAAGTAGGATGGCTGTTGATGTCCGACAAACTTTAGTTTGTCGAACCCTCGTCCCAACCAACTCGAGTGAAAACAGTTAAGTGCCAAACTGAAGTTTGTCGGACATCAACCGCGGCCCGAACTATTCGTAGCGCAGAGCGTCAATCGGATCGAGCGCCGCGGCTTTGCGCGCCGGATAGTAACCAAAGAAAATTCCGACCATTACGGAAAAGATAACAGAGCCTACGATTGCCATCATCGAGATCAATGTCGGCCAACCGAGCAGCTTTGGAATCGCCAGCGACGATGCGACGCCCAGGAGGATGCCGAACAAACCGCCGGTCACGCTTAATACGATTGATTCGATGAGGAACTGACTACGAACCGCGGACGAGCGAGCCCCGATAGCCATGCGAATACCGATTTCGCGCGTGCGTTCAGTCACTGACACCAGCATGATGTTCATGATGCCGATGCCGCCCACGAGCAGCGAAACTCCGGCAATGCACGCCAGCAACATCGTCATCGTGCTGTTGGTTTGATTCGCAGCTTCCGCGATATCCGACATATTCCGCACGGTGAAATCGTCCGGATCGTTACTGTTTAGCTTGTGACGCTGGCGCAGCAGTTCTGTTATCTGTTGTTGGGCTGTGTACGTAGCATCCGGTGAAACCGCCGAGACGTAAGCGATTTGTAGACGCGGGCTGCCAAGAATTTTCTTCTGCGCAGTCGTGTAAGGAGTAAACGCGACGTCGTCCTGGTCGCGTCCCTGCGCGTCTTGTCCCTTTCGCACCATCACTCCGACAACGCGGAACGGCAGGTTCTGCACCCGAATGGTTTGGCCAATCGGATCGGCGCCGGCGAACAAGTTGTCAGCGATTGTTTGTCCCACGACCAGCACACGTGCGGCAGTCCGCACGTCTGAGTCAGTAAAGAACTCACCGCTTTGCACGGACCATTTTCGCACCTCAGGATATTGTTCGCTCACGCCCTGGATCGACGTGTTCCAGTTCATATTGCCGGCCACGAGCTGGCCGCGCGCATTCACCGCGGGCGTGACCATCGAAACGCTCGGCACTTCGCGTTTAATCGCATCGAGGTCTTCTACTGTCAGAGTGTTTGTGCCGCTGTCGCCGGTGCCGCTACGCACGCCGCCCACGTTCTGCGCGCCCGCACTGACGAACAAGAGGTTCGTCCCGATGCTGTCGATCTGCGCCTGCACCGTAGCCTGCGCGCCCTGGCCGATACTGACCATCGCCACGACCGCCGACACGCCAATGATAATGCCGAGCATTGTCAGCGCCGCGCGCATCTTGTTGCGCTGCAAAGCACGAAAGGCGACCCGAATGATGTTTAAGAGATCCATGATTGTTTGAGCGGCTCTACCGTCCTTACAGCCCCAGAGGGGCGGAATATTTACAGTTCCCAGACCAAATTCAAGAATGCAGCTCCGTAGGAGCGAAATATTTCTTCCAGTCTTCCAAACATGTCGCTCCTAAAGGAGCTTCAATTGATGCGCTCGGAGGCGTTCTATAAACATCTCGCTCCTGACCTAGCGAAGCATTCTCCATTGCGTAACGCATAGCCGTACTAATCATCTTCTTCGTCCGCTTCAATCGCCGGCAGATTCTTTAACTCTTCCGCCGCATCACGCTGATCTTTGACCGGATAGTCTTTTCGAATCTTTCCATCTTTGAAGACGACAATGCGCCCGGCGTATTGCGCGATGTCGGGTTCGTGCGTGACCAGCACCAGCGTAATTCCACGTTCGCGATTCAAGCGCTGGAAGATTTCCATCACTTCGACGGACGTGCGCGAATCCAAATTTCCAGTCGGCTCGTCCGCGAGAATCAATGCAGGATCGTTCACCAGTGCGCGTGCGACCGCGACGCGCTGTTGCTGTCCACCTGACAATTGATTCGGATGATTCTGTTCGCGACCGGCCAGACCAACCGCCGCCAGACTCTGCATTGCTCGCTCATGGCGCTGCGCCCCGCTGACACCGGCATACAGCATCGGCAATTCGACGTTCTCCAGAGCCGAGGTGCGCGCCAGCAGATTGAATCCCTGAAACACGAAGCCGATCTTGTGCGAGCGAATGTCGGCGCGTTCATCTTTCGACAGCTCAGATACATCCTGGCCATCCAGAATGTACGTTCCCTTCGTTGGCCGATCGAGACAGCCAATGATGTTCATTGTGGTCGATTTGCCGGAACCTGATGCGCCCATGATCGCGACGAACTCACCGGCGCGAATTCCGAGCGTCGCTCCACGCAACGCGTGCACCTGAACGTCACCCATCGTGTAAGTCTTGTGGATGTTGTCCAACTGAATCACCGCACGGGTCTGAGGGATTTCAATCGATCCGGCGATGCTCGGATTCGCTTTCGTGATTTCCTGAATTGCTTGCATGACTCTTCTCGACTTACCAAGTCGCTCCGTCTTACCAGGTGTCAGTACGGTTCGGAGTTCCGCCTTCAGGCGGCCGCCTAAAGGCGGAACTCCAAACGCACCCGTTAGTTTCTTCTTCCGCCACCGCCGGCGCCGCCGGTTCTTGGCGCGCCGCCGAATCCTGGCGCTGACGTTTGATTTGTGTTTGTCTTGCTCGCGCTCGACAAGGTCTGGCCAGTAATCACCATTTCACCTTCGACCAGATTACCTTCCATGACTTCAGTCGATGCGCCATCGGTTAATCCAACTTTAACTCGCCGGCGCTCCGGCTTTCCGTCCTGGCCCAGCACCCAAACAATCCGCGTTTGACCGGCGAGCACAGGCGCGGTGGCTGGCGCAAATTGGACATCAGCGCCATTCCGAAACCCAGTCGAATCAGTCGCATTCCCGTTCGATTGGCGGCGTCCCTGCCAGTTTGAATTACCACTCGGCGTCCTTTGCGCACTCGCATCCTGAGGCGTGAATCGCAAGGCGGCGTTCGCGACCTTTAGCACGTTATTGCGCTCGTCGATCGTGATCGTCAGATTGGCGGTCATGCCCGGCTTTAATTTCTGTTCGGGATTATCGACGTCGATCACCACGTTATAAGTAACGACGTTCTGAACGGTCTGCGGATTCAGCCGCATCTGCTCGATCTTTCCGTCAAAGTCTTTGCCGGGAAACGCATCGACGCTGAACTTCACAGACTTGGCGTTCTCAACCAGTCCGATGTCCGCCTGATCTATGTTCGCTATTACCTGCATTTTCGTCAGGTCATTTGCAATCGTAAACAACGTCGGCGCCGATAAGCTGGCCGCGACCGTCTGACCCACGTTCACATCGCGCGAGACGACGATGCCGTCAATCGGAGAAGTGATCGTCGTGTGCGCGAGATTAACTTCAGCGAGCTGCAACGCTGCCTGAGCTTGTTGAACTTGAGCTTCGGCTGCGGACACGCTCGCCTGAGATTGCTGCACCTGCGCTTGAGATTGCTGGACCTGCGCCTGCGACGAAGCGATGCCGGAACCGGCAGCCATCTGTTGACTTAACTTCGCCTGGTCCAATTGGGCCACGCCCTGATCGTATTTCGCTTTCGCAGTTTGATAAGCGGTCTGGGCGACGTCGACATCACGTT
>QHXH01000167.1:15609-18787 GCA_003222855.1 Acidobacteriota bacterium | reverse complement strand
CGCTTGCGCTCCGGCCACCCCGGCTTGATTATTTTGCGCGGTCGATGAAGCCCCTTGCGCACGCGCCTGAGCATCACTAACACCCGCGTGCGAATTCGCGACGGCGGCGTGCGCCTGCTGCAAACTCGCCTGGGCTTGCTGCAGATTTGCCCGTGCTTGATCGACCTGAGCTTTGGGAACGGCCGGATCCAATTGCGCGATCACCTGTCCTTTCTTCACGACTGAGTTGTAATCGGCCGACAACGAAGAGATCGTTCCCGAGGCCTGGCTGCCTACTTGCACCGTGGTAACTGCTTGCAGGGTGCCGGTGGCCGTGACTGTGTTGCGCAAATTGCCGCGCTCGACTTTGGCCGTCAGGTATTGGGCCGCGCCGGCTTGGTTGCCCCAAAAATAGAAAGCGGCGACCGCCAGAACTGCTACGCCGGCTGCTCCAATTATCAAGTGCTTCTTTTTGGCGAGCAGTTTTTGCGAAGCGCTCTTGATCCATCCGAGCACCCTTCCGCCGTTGAAGCCGCCTATCAGCGGCCGTTCTCTAATGATTTCAGTTGACATGAGCTCTTCCCGTAATTCGTTCTAGTGCGCCAGCGAAAATCGCACAAATCCGGCGCTAATCAGCTAGACACCGAGATCCCAACTCTCGTTACAGAGTGTCAGAAGCCCGAGCGTTAGCGAGGGCAACTTGGACTGGGGCGCAAGCGTCTTCGCTTGGACTTAAATATACCTAAGCAGCAACCGGGACGGTTGCGCTCCAGTCGCACCCGCAGCCTTCCTAACGCCCAAGCTTCTGACATTCTGTAACGGATTTCACCGTCCCGGTGTCTGGCCAATTGAGAGGCAACTGGCCTCGCATTTAAGACAAGGAGTAAGGGAATGAGAAAACTTGGAAAGTTTAAGTTACTGGCAATAGCCTCTCTCTCCGCTGTTGTCCTGGTTGTCGGTTCAATTGCCGTCGCCCAGTCCGTGAAAACACATCGTGGTCAGGGGCAGCGTGGCGCGTGGATGGAGCGTGGATTCCACGGAGGTAGTGCTTTTGCTCGTCTGAATTTAACGGACGATCAGAAGGCGAAGATGAAACAAAGCCGTCAGAGCTTTATGGAGAGCAACAAACCGCTGCTTGAACAGCTTCGGACGAAGCGGCAGGAGTTGCGCCAGGCGAGTGAAGGCGGTACGTTCAACGAAGCGCTGGCGACTCAGAAATTGACGGAAATGGCGGGCCTGCAGGCCGAGCTGATGGGGGCGAGATTTCAACTTCATCAGCAGATGCTGTCCGTCCTGACCCCTGAACAAAAGGCGCAGCTCGATCAGTTGAAAGCGCAGTTCAAAACTCATCGTGGCCCGCGCCCCGGCGAGGGCGGACGGCGCGACAACGAATAACGCGACGTGTCAGAACCGCGAGCGGTAGCGACCGGATCAGGATTCGACTTGGATTTGGTTGAGCGTGGTTCAGTTATGATTTTCTGTTGCAGGAGCGCATCGATCCGGTCGCATCCACCACCCCACGGGCTGCCCGCGCGGGGACCCCGGTCCGCTCGCGGTTCTGACACGACCCGATCTGAGGAGCGCTTCTGTCGAACGGTTACGATCAAACGCCGGATCTCGAACTGGCGCGTCTCGTACGCGCGGAAGATGAGTCTGCCTTCGCTGAAATCGTTCGCCGCTACAGCCCCCGAGTTTTCCACGTTGCGCACAGATTTTTTCGCGACCGCAGCCAGGCGGAAGAAGCCGTGCAGGAGACTTTCTTGAAAGCATTCGCGCAAATGAAAAGCTTTGCCGGACGCGGCTCGATGGAAGGATGGCTGACGCGGATCGCGACCAATACTTGTTTGAATATTTTGCGCGCGGCGAAGCGAAGGCCAGAGTTGGTGACATCGGATTTAGCTGAGAATGAAACCGAGTGGCTCGAGCGAGTGTCTGATTCATCGAGGACCAAGCCGCTCGATGCCGAGCAAAAGGTAATTGCAGCGGATTTGGCGGAGCGTCTGCTGGAAACGCTGCCGGCAGAAGATCGTCTGGCGTTGACGATGATGGATGGAGAAGGAGCTTCGGTGCTCGAAGTTGCGGAAGTGACTGGTTGGTCGGAATCGAAAGTTAAAGTGCGAGCGTTTCGCGCGCGCCAGAAGGCGCGAGAGGCACTGGAGAAATTGTTAGGCCATCGCGGATAAGCGGGCAGTAGCCTGACCGTGAGGGAGGGCGTGGCAGAAACCCGACCGTGAGGGAGGGTGCGATAAGAGGGTTCGAACCATGAAAGACAATCACATCATAGACATTCTGGATAACACCCCTCTCGCGAATATTTCCGCGAGCGAGTTGCGGACAATTCATGCTCACATCGAAGCCTGCGCGGACTGCAGGAGAGCATTTGAAGCTGCGCAAGTTTCTTCTTTGTTGCTTAAAGAGCGCGCGAATGAAGCTGCGCAGAATTCGCTGAACGCAAATCCATTCTTTCAGACGCGGGTACTCGCGGCCTGGCGCGAACAGCAGGCCTCAGCCGGGGTGTGGAGTTTTCGGCGGCTGTGGAGTGCTACCGGCGCAATCGTGGCCTCTATGGCTGCGACAACTGCAGCCCTCGCAGTGCTGACCTTTGTGGCCCCGGCGACTAACACCACGAATCAACAGACAGCGGCTATCGTCCCTTACTCAGACGAAAGCGTCGTATTAGACCAGGATCAGAACAATCAAATTACGAATGATCAAGTCATCAGCGCGATTTAGGCGGACGATGACGAGGGCAAGTGAGGTGGACACACCGTCACGAAATAAGTGGCAGATTCGCGGCGCCGCGATTTTGATCTTCTTGTTGGGTTTCACCGCGGGGATGCTGGCATTAGGCGCGTATCGCGCCTGGGCACGGCGAGCCGCGACGCCGTCCGATCGCTTCGAGCAGTTTGCGACTCGCTTGCAACTGGACGCGGATCAAAAAAATAAGGTGCAGCAGATATTCGGCGACGCGCGAGAACAATTGCAGGCTTTGCGGAAAGAATCAGAGCCACGTGTTAACGACGTCCGACAGCAGACGGATCAGCGGCTGCAACAGGTGCTGACAACGGATCAGTGGCAGAAGTTCCAGCAGATGCGAGATGAGATGCGCGGGCGGCGGTTACAGAACCGCGAGCGGTAGCGAGCGGATCATAAGCTCGACTTGAAGAAAGCACGCTCGATAAGATTGTGGATTGAGTTT
>QHXH01000167.1:8972-15594 GCA_003222855.1 Acidobacteriota bacterium | reverse complement strand
CTACAAGGCTGCGGCGCCGGAAACAATCTCGATGATTTCGCGAGTGATCGCCGCCTGGCGCACGCGATTCATGTTCAGAGTCAGCGACGAGATGAGGTCGCCGGCATTCTTCGATGCGGCATCCATGGCGGTCATGCGGGTGCCTTGTTCTGAGGCGATCGATTCCAACAAAGCACGAAACATTTGTGTCTCAACCAGACGCGGCAGCAGGCGCGCGAAGATCTCCGCCGGCGGTTGTTCATAAATGTAATCTGTCACATTGATGTCAGCATCAGCATCACCTTCATCGGTCCCGGAGCGCGAAATCGGCAATAGCTGCTCGACAACAATTCGCTGGGTCAGCACCGTTTTGAATTCGGCAAAGATCAGAAAGACCTTGTCGATCTCCTGTTCTTCGGTAAAGCGCGCGATGATGTCACGCGCCACTTCGAGAGCTTCAGAAAATTCAACGCGGCCTTTGCCCGTCAATCCCACGTATTCGCCGGCGAGCGTGGCGCGCCTGCGGAAAAAGTCGCGGCCTTTGCGTCCAATGGCCAGGAACTCGATCTGCTTGCCGGAATTCTCTTTCAGAAATGCCTGTGCGGCCTTTAGCAGGTTCGTATTGAATGCGCCGCACAATCCCTTGTCTGCCGTAATCAAGACGACGAGATAACGTTCGTCACCGCGCTGGTCCAGGAGCGGATGATGAAAATCTTCAGGTGTGTGCTTAGCGAGTTCGGCAAGAACTTCAGTCATCTTGTTGGCGAACGGACGAGCATTGATCACGCGATTCTGCGCGCGCTTCAGCTTCGCCGCCGACACCATTTTCATGGCTTTGGTGATCTGCTGCGTGTTCTTGACCGACTTAATTCGCCGGCGAATGTCTAAGAGATTGGCCATTAAAAAACAGAGGTCAGATATCAGTGATCAGATGTCAGCAAAAATCACACTTATGCCGCCGCGCCTTGCGCTCTGTCCGCCCACATTTCTTTAAAATCTTTCAAAGATTGCTCGAGGTCCTTTTGCACCTCATCCGTGACCGCTTTTTTCTCGCGCAGCTTTTGCAGCACCCCAGGGTGTGAATTTTCAATAAAGCTCAATAGGTCAGCTTCGAATTTGCGAATGTCTTCGATCGCCACGTCGTCGGTGAAACCGTTCGTTGCCGACCAAATGATCAGCACCTGCTTCTCGACATCCATCGGCTGATACTGCGGTTGCTTCAGAATCTCGGTTAGTCTCTGGCCGCGTGCGAGCTGTGCCTGCGTTGTCTTATCCAGGTCCGATCCGAACTGGGCAAAAGCCGCGAGTTCGCGATATTGCGCGAGGTCGAGGCGCAAACTGCCGGCCACCTGCTTCATGGCTTTGATCTGGGCCGCGCCGCCCACACGCGAAACTGAGTTGCCGACGTTGATGGCCGGCCGGATACCGGCATTGAAGAGATCGCCTTCCAGGAAGATCTGCCCGTCAGTAATCGAAATCACATTTGTCGGAATGTAAGCCGAGATGTCGCCCGCCTGCGTCTCGATGACGGGCAGACTGGTGAGCGAGCCGGCGCCTTTCGCGTCAGAGAGTTTCGCCGCGCGCTCAAGCAGACGCGAGTGCAGATAGAAAACATCGCCGGGATAGGCTTCACGCCCCGGGGGCCGTCGCAGCAGCAAAGAAATTTCACGATATGCCGCCGCTTGCTTCGAAAGATCGTCATAGATAGTCAGCGCGTGCTGGCCGCGATCGCGAAAGTACTCGCCCATGGCCGCGCCGGAATAGGGAGCGAGAAACTGCATTGCCGCCGGGTCGGATGCGGTGGCCGCCACCACAATCGTGTAATCCATCGCGCCAAAATCCTGAAGCGTCTTTACGATTTGCGCTATCGTCGAAGCCTTCTGACCAATCGCCACATAAATGCAAATGACGTCCTTGCCTCGCTGATTGATAATCGCATCGACCGCAACCGCGGTTTTTCCGGTTTGCCGATCGCCGATGATGAGTTCGCGCTGGCCACGTCCAATCGGCACCATCGAGTCGATGGCTTTCAATCCCGTCTGCAAAGGCTCTTTCACTGGTTGACGATCGACAACACCGGGAGCGATACGCTCGACCGGGTTGTATTCGTCAGTCATGATCGGGCCACGTTCATCGATCGGATTTCCCAGCGCATCAATAACGCGACCGACGAGCGCCTGGCCCACGGGCACCTGCATGATGCGCCCGGTGCGCTTGACGATGTCGCCTTCCTTGATTTTTTGAAAATCGCCGAACAGCACGACACCGACCTTGTCTTCTTCCAGGTTCAGCGCCAGGCCGCGCACGTCGTGCGGAAACTCGAGCAGTTCGACCGCCATGACTTTTTCAAGTCCGTGCACTTCAGCGATCCCGTCGCCAACTTTGATCACGGTGCCGACTTCGGCCACCGTCACACCCGTTTCGAAGTTTTCGATCTGCTGTCTGATGATTTCGTTAATTTCGTTTGCTTTGATTGGTTCCATAATCCATTTCCGATTTGCGATTGCCAATTGCCGATTTTGTCTTGTTTCAATCGGCAATCGAAAATTGGCAATCGGCAATATCTAGCCGATCATCTTTTCCTTAACCTGCTGTAACTGATTGCGCACCGATCCGTCATACACAGTTGATCCGATCCGCGTCACCACCCCACCAATCAACTCCGGATCAGTAACGAAATCGATGCGAACCTGCTTGCCGGTGAGAGAGAGCAAAGTCGTGCGCAAACGTTCGTGCGCATCTTCCGGGACTGGCCGGGCAGTTGTCACAGTCGCGGCAACCACTCCCGCTCGTTCATCGAGTACCTGTGCGAACTTTCGATTAATCTCGCCGAGCTCGGTCAGCCGCTGATTCTGGAGCAAAACTTTTAAGAAATTCGCAGTCGTCGGGCGCGGCTGGGCCAATTTTATCAGCCGGTTCAGGACCGCGCGCTTCTGATCCAGAGCCACCGTAGGATTGGCAAACACTTCTCCCAGATTCGGGTTGGATTGCAGCATCTCATCCCAAATCTTTAGTTCAGCCTGAACTTCCCGTGCTTCATTGCGCGCCAGAACAACATCGGCCAGGGCCGAAGCATAGCGCCGGGCGACGGCTTGCACACTCATCGCCGAGCCCCCATTTCTTCGATGCTGCGCGTGAAGAGGCGGGCATCATCATCCGGCCGGATGTCACGCCTGATCATGTCCTCTGCCAGTCGCACGCTTTGTTCGGCCGTGAAGCGGCGCAAATCCTTTTTGGCGACCGTGGCGGCGTTTTCAATCTCTCGTTGTGCCTGAGCCGTCAGCTTGGCAATCTCATCCTGAGTCGAACGCGAGATCCTTTCACGCTCTTCACGGGCTTCGATCATCGAACGTTCTTTGATCGTAGCGACCTGACTATCCAAATGCGCCAAACGTTCTTCAACTTCTTTCAATTTAGCCAGCGCCGCGTCGCGCTCAGCCCGCGCCTTCTCGAGTTCGGCCTTAATGGATTCAGCCCGCGCGCGAAACGCCGCGCCGAGGTTCGCCTTCCGCACCAGGACGTAAACAAGCGCGGCGACAAAGATGGCCAGGTTGACGAACTTCCAAAGTTCAAAACCCGGATAATCCCACCAGCGCGGGTCTTCAAAAGCGAAAATGAAGCAGAGAAGCATCGATTAATTCATTTCTGCGTCGCTGAGCGGACGGCTCAGTACGCGGCTGCCAATCTCGCGCGCCAGACGGCGCGACTCAGCTTCGAGGGTGACGTGTGCTTCGCCGGCTTGCTGCTCAATCGTTTTCTTTTCCTGCGCGATCGTTTGTGTCAACTGCGCGCGCATCTCGTTCAATTTCTGTTGCCGTTCCTTCATCGCTGCGGCGCGCTGCGTTTCGGTTTGCGCATAAGCTTCGGCGCGCGCTTGTCGCAGGGATCGTTCGTACTCACGCATCTTTTCGCTGACGCTTTGGGTAATCTCCTGCGCTTCAGTCAGGCGGCCGCGGGTGCGCTTCTCGCGCGATTCCAATATCTGATTGATGGGTTTGTAAAGCGTGACATTCAGCACGTAGATCATCACGAGAATGATGATTACATGGAGAATCAGCGTGCCGTCAGGCACAAGTTGAATTGAGTTTTCGGCAAAGCCGAGCACGAAAGGCATAAATTGTTTAGCTGGGATTTGATTCAGATCCCGAACCGCTGATCTGAAGTTTTGGCTTCACTGAAAGACTGATCAGGGTCTTCAGTTATACAGTGCCCAACTGCATGTGCGCCAAAAGCTTTGAAGGCTAACATGCGATTTTGCGACGCGTCAAGGACGCTTTGCTCCTGCCTTGACATCATATTCGTGCGCCATTAGGCTAGGTCTTTTCCTTGAAGTGGAGAATTCTTGACTATGCCGAAGCGAACCTTTCAACCTAACAATCGCCGCCGCGCGAAGACGCATGGATTCCGCGCGCGCATGGCGACCAAAAATGGCCGGCTGGTGCTCAAGCGGCGCCGCGCCAAAGGCCGCAAGCGACTGACCCCATCGCATTACTAAAATCGACCGGCTTTGATTGAATCGTGACGCTGGTGAAGCGAAGTAACGCGTTGCCAAAGCGATGTCGCTTAAGCGCGCGCGCTCAATTCCAAAAAGTCTATGCCGAAGGGCAACGTTATGACGGCCGTTTGATGGCCGCTTTTTTACGCAGGAACGAATTGGATCATCACCGGCTGGGGGTGACCGCGTCAACGAAAGCGGTGGGAAAATCGGTTGATCGAAATCGTGCGCGCCGCTTGTTGCGAGAACTCTTTCGCCGCAGCGCAAACGAACTTAACGGTTTGGGGCACCGGTACGATTGGGTCATTAACGCAAAGCGATCTGTGCTCAGTTCAAGAGAAGAACTTCGCTTTGCTGAGTTTCGTAGGATCGTTGAGCAGGTCGCGCGTGATGAGCGCGATTCGGAGTTCCCCCTTTAGGCGGCATCAGTTTTGGTGATGTTGCCGCCTGAAGGCGGAACTCCAAACCTTGATTGCAATGCGGTTTATTTTGATTTCGCTATTGAAGTTTTATAAGGCAGTAATCTCGCCCTGGTTGCCGCCGTCTTGCCGCTTCGTTCCGACCTGTTCCGACTATGCGCGTCAAGCGATCGAACGACACGGCGTGGTGCGGGGAAGCGGAATGGCAATTTGGCGCTTGCTTCGCTGCCAGCCATTTTGCGCGGGCGGATATGATCCAGTGAGGTAGTGTTCGGAGTTCCGCCTTTAGGCGGCCGCCTGAAGGCGGAACTCTAAACTTTTAATGAAACAGCAACAACGATTCATTCTCGCGTTGGTCGCTTCGGCGGCCGTACTTTTTCTTTGGAATTATCTTTTTCCGCCGCCGAAGCCCCCACAACCAAATGCGAATGCCAACGCGAATGTTCAGCAAGCTGCGTCACCTTCGGCTTCGCCCACCGCGCAGGCTTTGGCGACCGCGACTCCGGCGCCGGCCCAGGCGTCTTCTTTCCCTGCTCCGACACCAGACAGCGTGCCGCAACGCAAGCTGCGCATTGTCACGCCTTTGTATGAAACGACCTTTGATACGCGCGGAGCGGTCGCCACCAGTTGGATCATCAAAAAGAATAAGGACACCGGTCGCGATCTGTATGCCGCATCGTCGACCAGGAACAATCCGCAGCAGCTCGAGTTGATTCCCACGCCGCCACCAGGGGTCGCGGCGGATCAACTGTTTCGGCCATTCCAGGTCACTACTGGCGACGCCGCGGTGGATGGCGCTCTCGCGAATAGAAACTATCGAACGCCTGGCCCCAGCGCTGAGACCGGCGATGCGACGATCGATATTCCCTCCGGATCGAAACAAATCGATTTCGTGATTCACGACGATGCGACGGGTTTGGACGCTACCAAACGGATGACGTTCTTTGCTGATCGATATATCGCGCAGGTTGAGTTGAAGCTCACGCGCAACAATCAACCGGTGCCTGACGCAAAGATAGTGATTGGGCCAAACATCGGCGATCAGAGCATCGATCATTACAGCTTTTATCTCTACGCGCCGGAAGGCATCGCGATGGTTAATGGCGCGGTGAGTCGCATCAACGCGCTGCAGATTCACGCCGATCGTCGTAACAACGGCCTGTTCAGTTCGTTGTTCGAATGGCTCGGCCTGAAATCGCCGGTCACGAAACCAGCTGATCGCGACACGATCGATGGGCAAGTTCAGTGGGCCGGCTCAGATGATACTTACTTCAGCATGGTCGCCGTGCCGGCGCGGCCGACTTCTGGCCTCGAGTACCGCACCGTTTCTTACGAACACAAGACTAACGGCAAACCTGAACAACGATACCTGGTTACTGGATTCGTTCCCGTTCCCACGGATGGATCAAAGACTGAAATCTATGTTGGGCCCAAGGATCATCGGCTGCTCGCCTCAGCGAGTGAAGACGTGAAACAGCTGGGCGGCCCGGCGGTCGATCTGGGCGAGGTCATCAATTATGGTTTCCTCGGCAGCATGCGTCGCTTTCTCGCCGTCCCAATCCTTTGGTCGATCCAAAAACTTCAACATGTCACTGGAAGTTACGGCATCGCGATCATTCTCTTCACGATTTTCATCTACTCGCTATTCTTTCCGCTCAAGTGGCAATCATCGCGCAAGATGAAAAAGGCGCAGAAGTACGCGCCGCGCATGAAAGAGCTGCAAGAGAAG
>QHXH01000167.1:632-8900 GCA_003222855.1 Acidobacteriota bacterium | reverse complement strand
CTGTTTGCGCTCTACAGCGCGATTACGATCTCGATCGATTTTCGCCAGGCGTCGTTCCTGTGGATCCCCGATCTGTCAGGACCGGAACCTTATTTCCTTTATTTCCTGCGCGTCCTGCCGATTCTCTTTGCCGGCTCGATGATCGTTTTGCAGTTGCTTACGCCGCAGCCCTCGGCCGATCCGCTGCAACGAAAAATGATGGCGGTCGGCATGCCGCTCTTCATGCTTTACATTTTGTGGAGCGCGCCGGCGGGGCTATTGCTTTACTGGCTGGTCGGCAACATCGTCGGCTTCATTCAGCAGTTCATGATCAATAAGCTGACGAAGGAAGAAACCCCGCCGCCTGACGAGAAAGCTGCGAAGAAAAAACCGCCGAAGAAATTGAGTGCGGCGGAGGCTTGAGTGTCAGAAGCCCGACCGTGAGGGAGGGCAACGCGGAAATCAGTCGACTCCGGATTTTAAAGACGACGGGCCCGCCGATTAGCCGCGTTAGCGGCGGAATGTTTATAGCACCGCGATCGAAAAATTGTTGGCAGCTCCTTTAGGAGCGGCGTGTCATGCCGCTCGTAAACGGGCTCAGGAAATAATTAGAGCAATAGTTTCTATAAACATCTCGTCCCTACGGAACGAAAACGGGCTGCGCCCAAGGAATCAATTCGGCTCATGCTTGCAACTTACGACTGTTGCCCTCCCTGACGGTCGGGCTTCTGCCTCATTGAATCCGCGCCACACCATTTCCGGGCTTCGGAAACTTCACAAACACCATCGGGTCATGTCCCGGCACGATCAAATCAGGACGCGAAGCAATCTGCTTCATTCGATCCTGGGCCTTGAGATTTGATTCAGCATCGAAAGTCTGCGCGATTGGCGCGTGCTTTTCCAGATTCTCGTAAAGATACACGTTGTCCGAAGCGATCACCACAGTGCCGCTCGCGGTGCGAACGCTGACGTATTGTGACGCAAAGGTATGCCGTCCGCCGGTGTAGACTTTAATGCCGTCGATGATCTCGCGGTCATCTCCATCGACCAGGCTCACCTTGTGCGCGGTGTTCAGTTTGACGAGTGTCAGCACGTCATCCGGCTCGATGCCTCCGGACTTTCCGCCCGCCTGCCACGCGGCGCCGGTGTAATAACTGTATTCGTCTTTTTGAATCCAAATCTTCGCATTGGGAAATAGGTCCATGCCGTCCGCGTGATCCCAATGCATATGCGTGATAATCACGTCCGTAATATCCGCGGCTGAGAGCCCAAGCTTGGCTATTGCATCTGAAGCTTTGATGAGATTCCTAATTCCCTTTCCCTTCACGACGTTCTCGTGATAACAGCCTGTGTCGACCAGAATATTTTTGCCGCCCGGCCCTTTGATTAACCAAATCATCATTTGCAAGTCGATTTTGCGAGTCTTGTCTGCGCCTGCCAGCAGCGCGGAGACGGGAAAGTCCGGATAGACGCCATAGCTCAAGGCGTAGACTTCGTAGGTTGGATGTGATTGATCCTGGGCAAGCGATGAATTGCGGGTGCCGATCAGCGGCAAAGACAGGGTGGTAAGAAAAATCGCAGTGATGGTGGATTTCTTAAGCCGCGTAGCGGTGGAATGTTTATAGATTCGTGATCGCATTCTTCTCTCGCAGCTCCTTTAGGAGCGAGATAATCTGTCGCCCGTAAACGGGCTCCCGAAACTAATTAGGGAGGGGTTCTATAAATATTGCGTCCCTACGGGACGAAGACTGCTACGCGCACACAATCAATGCGGCTCATGCTCGCAGCTTACGACTGCCAACCCTCCCTGACGGTTGGGCTTCTGACACCGCGTAGTGCAGCCTCACAACTCCGTCAGAAAACTTTTTCACTGACAATAATTTCAGCGGCACCGTGCGATGTCGCGGCGCCACGAGCGGAATGCCTTCACCGATGAATGTCGGAATCACGTGAATGATGAATTCGTCAATCTCGCCTTCATCCAGGAATGATCCGATCAAACCGCCACCTCCCATCATCCAGATGTCTTTGCCTTTTTCGCAACGAAGACGCTGCACAAATTCCTTAATCGGCTCACTGGCGAATTCGAAACCGGGAAGGACTTTCTTCGGCGGCCGCCGCCGAGAGAAGACATAGTGTTTCGGCTCGTGCTTACTCTTCGGAATGCTTTTGCCCTGCTTTACGAACTGCACCACAAAGTCATAGGTCTTTCGGCCGAATAGAATCGTATCGATCGACTTCCAAAACTCACCCATGCCGTAATTGCCCCTGGGGCGCGGACGATCCAGCCAATCAACCGCGCCATCTTTGCGCGCGATAAATCCATCGGCGCTGGTAGCGATATAAACGATGATCTTTCGCATGAAACTTCGCGACTTAGCGTCTGTGCTTGAAATGCTTATTTAATCATTACGGTCAATTTGAATCTCGAGGCGCCCTTCGCCTCCGTCGGCCGCTTCACGCTAATAAAATAATCACCCGTTTTGGGCAGCACGCCTGAATAATCGAAGTTTGCATCGTACTCGAGCCCGAGCGTGTCGTTGTCTTCACCCAGGAGTTGAAAGACGGATGACTTCAATGGCGCCGAGGTGAGTTTGATGATCAGCCGTTGGCCTTTCTTCGCCGCGAGCACATATTCAGCCTCTTCATCGCCATGAACCACCCCGCTGACGGTGGTGCTGGTTGTGCCGCGCTTGAATTCGATTCGCAGCGGTTCCGCTTTACCGCCGTGTTGGTCGAAGGCTGGCGCGCTCGCGCAGAAAAGAACGAGAAAGCAGCCGCAGATAAACGCGGATTTACGCGGATTTGGAAAACAAACTTCGCGTGATCTTTGTCGGGTGATTCGCATTTGTCCTTTCGGGTGCCGATGCTAAACGAAGGTAACCACGGCCTCAGTTAATCCGTCTAATCCGCGTTCATCCGCGGCTAACTTCTAGCTCGGCTTCATCATCATCACTGCGGCCAGCGTTTCAATTCCGTCCCAAAGATTTTGCAGCCGCAGGTTTTCGTTTTCCGCGTGCTGATTGTTGTCGTAATTTACAATCGGCACAGTAATCGTAACCGTTTTCAAGCGATCGGTGATGATCGAAAGCGGCAAGCTGCCACCGGAAGTCGGCAACTTTACGATTCGGTCTTTCGATGTCGATTGCACCGCATTGATGACGGCAACGGAAATCGGCAAGTCCATGCGCGTTCGCTCTGCGTCATATCCACCGGCGCGCGCGATCACCTTCGCGATCAGCGCGTGCTGCTTTCGTTCAATGTCGGTTGGATCATGATCGATGACGTGGAAGCCCTGCTTGCGAATATGGTCGACCAAATGCTGGACCTGTTTTCGATAGCTGTTGCCTTTCACCAAGCGCAGATCGAGCACCGCGGTCGCCGTTGTTGGAATTACGTTGCGAGCCAGCGCGCCGACGTCACCGCTACTGACGCCATTGATGTTCAGCGATGGCTGATTGATCACTTCCATCAAACTCTTGCCGTCGCCTTCAGTCCGCGCCAGACCCAGCTCTGATCGCAACTCATCATCGTAGGCCGGCGCCTCCGCAATCGCGCGCCGCTCAGCATCGCCGAGCGGCTCTACGCCTTCATACCAACCGGCAATCGTCACTCGACCACTATCGTCTTTCATCGATGCTAATAAGCGTGAGAGTGTCATCGCCGGGTTCGGCGCCCAGTTGCCATAATGGCCACTGTGCAGCGGCCGCTTCGCGCCGTAAACCGTGACATCAACGTTCTGATCACCGCGCACGCCAAACACTACTTGCTTGCGGCCCGATTGATGCACTGGGCCATCGCAGATGATCCACGCGTCTGCTTGCATTAAATCTTTATGCAGATCGATGATCTCGCCGAGATGCGGCGAGCCGGCTTCCTCTTCACCTTCAAACAAGAACCTAATGTTGAAAGAGGGCTTCTGGTTCTGCGCTCGCAAAGCATCGAACGCCGTAAGGATTCCCATCAGGCCGGCTTTGTCGTCTGAAGATGAGCGCGCGTATAGACGCCACTCAGAATTGATCTCACCACTTGCCGGCAGCGTCACGATCTGTCCGCCGGCTTCCATCGCGGCTGATCTCCAGGTTGGCTGAAACGGCGGAGAGGCCGTCCACTGTTTCGGATCTACGGGCTGGCCATCGTAATGGGCGTAAAGAATGATCGAGTGCGACGCGCCCGCAACTTTCCATTCGCCGTAAACGGCGGGTGGAGTGTTTTTGGATTTAGCTTCGAGCAACTGGGGTTTCAGTCCGCGGCGTTGCATTATCTCGAAAATAAATTGGGCATTGCGACGGATGTTCGGCGCGTCCGAAGCGATGTTGGGAATAGCGAGCAGGCGCGTGAACTCGTCGATGATCGTTCGTTCGTGCGCGCGCCGATAGTCGCGGACTGTTGATTGAGCCATCGCGATCACCGGCAGCGATACGAGCAGCGCGCACAAATAGCCGCAGATGAACGCGGATTTACGCGGATTTGAATAGCAGATCATTTTAAGACGATTGAATTCCAACGTGTTCCTATCCGCGATAATCCGCGTGTATCCGCGGCTGCATTAGTTTCCATTTCTTGTAAACTCAACTCGCTAGATATCTCTCCTTCAGCACGTTCATGTGATGTCGCACATGACCGGCCATGATGAACGCGAGTGCTCGTACAGTGATTTCGTTTCCGTTGGCAGTGCCCGCGCGGTTCCACGCTTCTTCATCCAGACTGCGAAACATGGCGATGTTCGACAAGCGAACCAGCCGCAGCTCACTCAAAAGGTCTTCGAGCTCGATGTGACCATACGGCGCCGTCAACATGTAATCGTTTTGATCAAAGCCAGGCAGGTTTTGTTTCTCACCGCGCGCGATGCACAGCGCGCGATAACCAAACACGCGTTCGCCATCAATCAGATGACCGATGATTTCGCGGACGGTCCATTTGCCTTCCGCATATGCATAGGTCTCCTTTTCCGCCGGCACTCGGCCGAGCAGAACATCCAGATCGTCGAGTTCGCCGCGCAGCACCGCCATGATGTCGCTCTCACTGACCTGCTCGACATAACTCTGATAATGAGGCGCGTATTCAGTTTCCTCTGGCCGATTCATTTCTAAACCTCGCTCGTTAGTTTGCCCGGAGAGTCAGAAGCCCGACCGTTAGGGAGGGCTAGCTTGGACAAAGTAGCCCTTGCTTACGCGCGGGCTTCTGACACTTTCGGGCTCAATTCGGAAGGCGCATCATATTGCGAGTTTCTAAACCTTGCAATGTTGATTTCCTGGTCGTCTCGTTTTTAGGGCCGGCTGTCCTAATGCGAGCTTGAACCTCGTGGCACCCTTCCGCCTTGTCCTGATATGCCTCGGCGAAAGAGCACACGCGGGCGCTCGTATCGAGCAAACTACGCGAAGCCGGAGGCAGGCACGATCCTTGCCCTGAGTGGCATCAGGAGCTGTGGGCCCAGTCTCGCGGTAAGGCCAAATGAAGATGAACCGAATCACCCTGGTTATTGCTATTTTCATCCTGTTCTTGAGTTCTACGGCCATGCGCGCCCAGTCAGTTGCGCGCGTCTATCGACCAACCAGCGACGTGGCCGCAGCCGATGCGAATGCCAGGGCGATTGCGGCGCTGAAGCGTTTGGAGACACAGGTGATCGTTTATCGGTCGCTGGCGGATTTTCAGGAGAGCGGCAAATTGGCGCGCGTTTCATTACAAACTTTTCAGCAGGAGCTGAGCGAGGTAACGCGTGAAGTACAACCGGTTATCATGCAGATGTCTGGCAGTAAGTTAAAAATTAAGCTCACAAACACACTGGATGCTTTTCGGGATGGCGCTTACTGGTGGCAGCAGGTGGATCAGCCCCGCGTCGTCAACGTCTCAGCTCTGGCCGCGACTGAAGTCAGTCAATCATCGTCAGATACAGCATTTCTCTCAACCGTTCCTTACACTGTCGCGATCAATTGGCGACAGGCGCACACTTATCTAACTCAGGCGGAAACGTTGGCGAAGTAGAACGACTAACCGGCGCTCTTGATTCGAGCGCAAGCGTCCTCGCTTGCAACCAGCGATGTAGCAACCAGGACCGTTGCGCTCCAGTCTGGACGCTCTTAATGTTAACGTGATTTGTTTGACGCTCGTTTCAATTCGGTAAGGTACTCGCCAGTTTCCGTTTCGACGACCGCAAAATCGATCCGATCGCCGGCCTTTACATTATCAAACAGAGACTTGTCCGTGACCCAAAACTCCATTTGCATCGCCGGCATCAATCCTTTGATCTCTTCGTGATTGATCTCGATCCATCCCTCTTTACGATTGATTAGCACAACCACCCCGGTCGCCGGGTATGGCTGGTTCATTACCGGCGGGGGAAATCCGGGCGGGCGCGGGCCAGAGGTCGCCGTAGCCGGCGTTGGTCGCGTAATCTGCGCGCCCGGCTTTTGTTTCTGACAGGAAGTAATAGGCAGGAGCGGCAGAATGATCAGCAACGAGTAAACATTGCGTTTCGCTGATTCGAGGACGTTACTCAAGACTGTAGTCAAACTCGTAAGAATGTTTTCCATTCTCGATCTTGATCGCGAGCTTGCCGCTGATTCCTTTTAATTGATCTGTGCCCGAATCGGGAACCACCGTAATCGTTAATTGACCTGCGCCGCGCGTCATCGTGGCACTGTGCTGGAGAATGAAAGTCCCTTTGCGTCCCTTGACGATCCCCGTGAACTTCTCAATAGCGACGTAACCGGCCGAGCCTTTGGTCACATCGCCTCCAGTTAACATCTGGCCCTTGCTGGTGCCTTCAAGATCACCATGCCATTGCTTCTCGATCGTCATGCGGCCGAGTGACTTGTCGTCCGACTTGTCATCCTGGGGCGTCATTTTTACTTCGAATGTTCCGTTTGCGTGCTGGGTCATTGGTGATTCCTTTGGCGCGGATTCGTTCTTTTGGACTTTGATGCGTCTGGCGATTGTCTTGTCGGGAAGAACACTCAAGGTGCCATCCATGATGGTGCCTTTGATGATGAACTCCCACCAGAGGCGATATCTGGCAGTTTGAGTTTCGCCGGTCAAAGTTTGTTTGTCCGCGTCATAGTTAAGATCGATAACCCCCATAGGTTCCAGTTTGCCATCGACGATTTTGTCCGCGGCAATCTTCACCTTCGTCGAATCGGACGTGTCGACTGAGATGTGATAGACGACTTTTTCGTCATGACAACTGGGATTATTGCCGGTACAGATCGATTCACCGGTCCAATCACCCGTTAGTGATGCCGTTTGGGCCGGCGCGTTGCTGAACGTCAGCATAAGAAAAGCGACAGCAGTTAATGCGATTCGAAAACTCATCTATGATCACCCAACGCCGTCAGGAATGCCGGAGCGTGCGTGTACCTCAAAACCATGCGCGGGCTATTGCCGTCTCTTCGAAACAAACACTCCCGCGGGTGTGATCTGTCTCAGCGCGGTTATCTGACCGTTGTCTTCGACGAACTCGATGAGCACATCAGAAAATTCTGGCAAGTGGAACTTCAACGGTTTGTACGGGACCAGTTTTTGGTCGGGCGCACCTGGCGTGACGATGAAAAGTCCACTACCGGGCCGGAATACGACCTGCAATTTGGCGCCGGTCGCAGTCTCGTAATTTCCGGCAATGAGTTGGGCGGCGGCTTCGTCGAGTTTCGGCGGGCGACGCACAAAGGTAACTTCGCCCTCATCCAACGACATCGTCGCTTTGTCGATATCGCCTTGCGGATTTGTCGAGAAGTTCACCGACCATTTGCCGTTCTCTTCGTCGTTTGGAGTGTCGAATCGATCGTAATGAAAGTGAGTCAGCGGCAAAATGATCTTGTGAAAATCAAACTGCAGCGCGTTGTCCTTCATCGCGATCTTCAAACTGCCGTAAGCAGGATGTTCGTACTCGCCGGCATAATCCGCGAGCGCATGCGAGGGCTTTGTGTCCGGCACGCGGCCAAAGCCCTCTTTGGATCTCGCCTCGGTGCCCGCTTTCTTTCCTTTCAAACGAATGTCGAGGAAACGATCAGTCCACGGCGTCGGCTCCATTCCAAGCAGACGCTCATAGATGTTGTAGCTGAGCGGGTTGTAAAGCGGCGCCGTGTGGTTGCCGATGACGAAAACGATCACGCCGATGTGGTCATTTGGCATGAATGAAATCTGCGAATGAAAGCCCGGCAGATCGCCGCCATGAAAAGCGATCAGGTGCCCGCGATATGAAGCCGTCCAACGCCCCATGCCGTAAGCCTGATTCAAAACCTCCCACCAGCCACGCGTCTGGCCCGCCGCATTCGGCAAGGCGATCGCCGGTTC
>QHXH01000167.1:0-587 GCA_003222855.1 Acidobacteriota bacterium | reverse complement strand
TTATTCATCAGAGCGATCAGCCAGTGCGACATGTCTTCAATATTGGAAATGATCGCACCGGCCGGCGCCACACCTTGCTGATCTTCGTAGTAGGGAATTTTATAAAGCTCGAATGAATCGCGGCGCTCCGTAAATGGTACGCCTACGTCGGGCTGCTTCAATATGTCTGCGATCGTAAAGACGGTGCTGTTCATTTTGAGCGGCTGCAGGATTCGCTCGCGCACGAACTGGGCCCAGGGCTTTCCTGATTGCAGCTCAATCGCATAGCCCGCGCCCGCATACATCATGTTGTTGTAGAGAAAGATTTGTCTTGGTGATTCTTTCGGTTCAAGATATTTCAGCCGCTCGAATAATTCCTTCGTCGAGTAATCCGACTTGTACCAGATCGAATCATGCCGCGTGATGCCCGTCCGATGCGACAGCATGTCGCGCAAAGTAATCGTGTTGTTTAAATAGCTGTTATAGAACTCGATCGTCGGTACTGATTCTTTGATTGGTCGATCCCAGGTGAGCTTTCCCTCTTCGACCAACATCCCTGCGGCCACAGCGGTAAACAGCTTCGTGTTCGACGCGATCGTATACATCGT
>QHXH01000751.1 GCA_003222855.1 Acidobacteriota bacterium | reverse complement strand
AAACATTATGCAGAGATTCCCGATTGGGTTAGAAGCTTCGATGTCGTAATCATTCCGTTCAAGCGCACTCCGCTTACGGAGTCGACCAACCCGGTCAAAGCATACGAGATTTTAGCGGCCGGCAAGCCAATAGTTTCGGTGCCTATACCCGAGATGCGGGCCCTGTCACGCTTCGCGCGTTTAGCATCGGATGCGAAAGAGTTCGAGCACGAAGTCAGCGCCGCACTGGCCGAGAACGAACCGAAGCTGATCGCGGCCCGACGCGCATTCGCCAAGGAGAATACGTGGGAGCAACGATACGAATCGCTGGCTTCCGGCGTCGCTCATGTTTTCCCCAAGGCGTCGATTATCGTCGTCACTTATAACAACCTCGAACTGAACCGGCTTTGCCTGGAAAGCATCTATGCGCGAACTGAGTGGCCAAATTTTGAAGTGATCGTCGTCGACAATCATTCTACTGACGGCACTCCTGAGTATCTCAAGGAAGTCGAGAAGAACTTTACCAATTTGCGCGTGACCTTAAACGAGAGCAATCTCGGTTTTGCCGCAGCTAACAACATCGGCTTACGGCAAGCGACGGGCGATTATCTGGTGCTTCTGAATAATGACACCATCGTTACTCGTGGTTGGCTTTCGACTTTGATTCGCCATCTCCAGGCTGACGCCAGTATCGGGCTGATTGGTCCGGTGACTAATACTATCGGTAACGAAGCGAAAGTCGACGTTGGCTACAGCGATCCGGCAGACATGCCCGCCTGGGCCGCAAGCTTCGTCCGAGAGCATGATGGACAGGTCTTTTCAATTCCCATGCTGGCGATGTTCTGCGTGGCGATGAGGAGCGACGTTTTCGAGAAAGTAGGTTTGCTCGACGAGCCACGCACCGAGTCAAGGCGAACGGATTCCGAGTTGCATGCGCGGCCGATGCATTTGTCCACCATTTCGGCCAGGCCGCCTTTAAAACGTTGGTAGCGAATGGCGAGTACCAGGAGTTGTTCGACGAAAACCGCCGCCGCTATGAGCGAAAATGGAATATTGAATGGGTGCCGCACCAGTATGCGCGCGAAGAGAGTCCAACGAACCAATCTAGATTTCATGAAGGTGTGTAGGATGGACTGTTGCGACCGGGTGTCTTTAAAGCGTGCTTAGAGTTGTTCTAGACAAGTTATGGAGGCGCTAGGATTTCATGTCGAGCATATCCACGAAGATTTTCCCAAAATCCGGATCATGGAAGCAGCGACATTACCCAAAACCTGGAAGTGCTGAGTACGACGAACACATTCAAGAAGAAATCGAGCATTTCTGTAAACTCTTTGAGGAGAGCAGCGCTAGAGAGACCCTGTTTTACTCAGTCCCACCCTCATGGGCCGAGGTTGAGGTCCGCGCCTCAGCCATGATCCAGGCTGCTACCGGTAATGATTTGAATGGACATGTAGTGACCCGACTTAACAGCCGTCCTGGCCTTCGTATGCTTTCGCTTGGCGCAGGATCAGGCGGCGTTGAGATCACTCTCGCGCAGCAAGCGCGCCCAGCCCACATAGTCTGCATGGACATCAATCCCGAATTGCTTGAACTCGGTGGTCAACGTGCAAGTGAGCTTGGGCTGAATGCCACCTTCCGGCAGGCTGACCTTAATACGGTCGAGCTTCCTCAGAAGGAGTTCGATCTAGTCTTCTGCCACGCGTCATTACATCACGTTATAGAATTGGAGCGGCTGGCCGAACAGATTAGACACACTCTTCGGCCTGGCGGTGGCCTGAAACTCGCGAGATCGCCAAAGGGCTATGGAAAATGTTGCCTGAGAAGTTTCGTCTGAATCACACGGCTTATGCTGAGCCTCGTATTGACGAACAAATCTGGGAAGCCGATACCAGTGAGCATGGCATGGAGTGCATCCGATCAGAAGAGATCCTGCCTACACTAGCACAGATGTTCACTGTTGAGTGTTTTGTACCCTTTTTCAGCCTCAGCCGGCGTTTCTTTGACACAATGTATGGTCCCAATTATGACCTTAATGTCGCGCTTGATAAGGCATTATTGAATTGGATTTGGGAACTCGATGTTTATTATCTATCAACTGAGCAATTACGCCCTGAAACCTTCTTTGGAATATATCGAAAGGGAACCTAGGCTTCAGACATTTGAATGAGTGCCGCACCAGTTTACGCAATCTAAGAATTGATCATTCGCGGGACGAAAGACTCGCTAGTGATTTACCCGTACTGAACACAAACGAAATCGTACCTGAAAATTCTATGCCTATCGAAACATTTAATAACCAATGGCAATCGAGTCTGAAGACGCGGGCGTACGATAGCATCGTCATTCTTCTCGCCTTGGGTATTTTAGCAATGGCCAGTTGCTCCTCGCCCACTCCGAGCAACCCGAAAGCACCGGCGCCGCCATCGACAGGTGCAAAGAACGCCACCATTACAGCGGATCCAAACCCGATTCAGGTTTGCGATGGCTCGGGTGCCGGTGTAACCAAATTAACCTGGACCTCTGTTGGTTTCGGAGTGGTGGAGGTTCACGTGAACTCTCCGAATGGAGATCTTCTTGCCCGCACGGGAGCGAACGGAACGGCCACTACAGCGAAGTGGGTAACCGACGGCATGATCTTTTATTTGCAGGACGTATCGGGAGGTAAGTCACTCACGCCAGAGAACACCCTTGCGACGTTCACAGCCAAAGTGACCTCCGCCGGTTGCCAGTAAATTCTCAGACCAGGACATGCTGCGAAAATCAAATGAGTATTAGAAGCGTTGCGTGCAGATCCGGATAGACCCTAGCTTCTTGCGGATAATGGCAGCGACCAATCAAACTGCCAGTAGATTCCATGATCGAAATCCGGTGTTTTGTAAATCTTGACGCGATTGAATCCTGCTTGCTCGAATTCGCGCAGCAATGATGATTCTGAGAACAAGCGCATCTCGAGCGTAGAGCCGATGCCGCCATGAAAGACTAAGTCATCGAAAATCTGCTCTACGCCATCTTTGGTTACATTTCTCAGTACGTGATTACCGTCCCGCTCGATGACTTGATAGTCATGTAACTGAGCAAAATGTCCCCGCGTCTCTCCCTCCTTCGAATACGGCACGCTGAAGATAAAAACTCCATCGGGTTTGAGCAGCCGGCGTGCATTCTCGAAAGCTGTTGAAATTGGCGGCGCAATATGCTCGAAGACGTCAGTGGCGATAAGGAAGTCTATCGTTCCTTCGAGTTCTTCATCGACGGCGCGAAGATCCAGTTTTGGTTCTTGATGGTAATAGGTATTAATGTAACTGAATTTCCGCGCCAGGCCA
>QHXH01000166.1 GCA_003222855.1 Acidobacteriota bacterium | reverse complement strand
GTCTATATCCAGGACGTAGAGTCCTATCGCGAAGGAGTTCGTTACGGTCGGAACAACGATGGCGAAGTTGCGAAGTTCCAAACTGGGTCAGAGAAGGAAGTGGGTCATATTTTTCAGTTCAAAAAAGCGTTGAACGAATTAATGCGGTGCTCACTCAACCGGCAGCGTGCTGGGATCGGATAAGAAAGGTAAGGTCTTTCAAGGTTTCTCTTGATAAATCGAGTGGACTGAGTCGTCGTCATTTCGCGAGGGACTAGGTTTATTTCAGATGGGGCGCGTGAAATAAACGGGCGGTAACGTGGGTGACGACGTTGCCGCCCTCTTATTTCGGAGTTTGAATCAGGAATCGGCTCTGAGGTTTCGGCATTTTCTCTTTGTTTAAGAGAAAAAGTTCAAAAGCTTCGGCCGGCTAAGACGATTTGCCGCTCGCTCGTCATATCGGAGTATTCTGGTATTGGACCGAGCGGCGCAGTCTCTATCAAAAGGTTTTCGGCATCTCGTGCGGCGAGCGACCGTGAGAAGAAATAACCCTGGCCTTTTTCACATCCGAGCGTTCTCAACTTCGTGACTTGCTCCAGCGTCTCAACTCCTTCTGCTATGACCTCCATGCTGAGGTTTCCTGCGAGGGACATTATGGTTCGAATTATTTCCGTGTTCTCATTGTCACCATTCATGCGACTTACAAAAGAACCGTCAATCTTCAACGTAGAGATCGGGAAGCTATGAAGCGAGCTAAGGGAGGAGTAGCCGGTGCCAAAATCGTCGATGCTCAATCCCACTCCAAGACGTCGCAGCCGTTTGCAAATCTCGCTCGCGGCTTCTACGTTTTCAACGACTACGGATTCGGTTATTTCCAACCACAATGAGCGGGGATCCAGTTTTGTCTCTGCCAACACTCGTTCTATTCCTTCAATCAGATCCGGCTCGGCAAACTGTTTCCCGGAAAGGTTAACGCTCATGGTCAACCGCGGTTCAGCTGGATACAGATTCTGCCATTGGCGCAATTGCACGCAAGCCTGACGCAAAATCCATTGGCCGATCGGAATTATCAGCCCCGTGTCCTCTGCGATGGGGATAAATTGGCCGGGACTGATTAAGCCATGTTCGGGATGTCTCCAGCGAACAAGGGCCTCGAAACCCATAATGCGAAAAGTTTCGAGCGAAACAATTGGTTGATATTCAACAACCAATTCATTGCGATCAATCGCCTCCCTGAGATCGGTCTGCATTTGCATCAGCTTGACTGCGCGCACATGCATGCTCTTATCAAAAACCTCGTGACGATTGCCGCCGCGCGATTTGGCGTAATACATGGCCGTATCGGCATCTCGCAGAATCTCTTCCGGCCGCTCATAGCCAGTGGTGCTGGGGGCGATGCCGATGCTTGCCGAAGCAAAAACGGTGCGTCCATCGAGTTCAAACGCCAGGGCTAACTCACGCTGAATTCGCTCGGCAATATAGACGGCTTCACTGTTGCTCTTGATATCTTCCAGAAGGACTGTGAATTCATCGCCGCCGAGACGAGCGATCGTGTCTCCGGGGCGCAAGCAGGTTTGCAGTTTAGAGGCGACCGCGATCAGCAACTGATCGCCGACCAGATGCCCGAGACTGTCATTAACCACTTTGAAACGATCGAGATCCAGGAACAGAACTGAAAACAGCGCGTATTCCTGTTTACGCCGGCGAGCCATGGCAAGTTTTAGATGGTCAATGAACAAGGCCCTGTTTGGTAAACCGGTTAGGCCGTCGTGAAATGCGTCGTGTACCAGGCGTTCCTCAGCGCGTTTGCGATCGGTGATGTCTTGAATCTGAAAAATGAACCGCAGTGAGTGGGTTTCGGGATCGCGCACGCGCGATACGCTCAACTGGGTCCAAACTTCGTGACCGCGTTTGTGTATATAGCGCTGTTCTGTCTGATACCCGGGAATTATTTCTTGCTTCAATCTGGACTGTTGCACCAGCAAATCGGTCAAATCATCTGGATGAGTGACGCTTTGAATGTCGGTACTCAGCAACTCTTCTTCAGAGTAACCAATGATATTGCAGAGCGAACGATTCACTTGTAACCAGTGCCCTTCCTGAGACACGAGCGCCATGCCAATCGCCGCGTAATCGAAAGCGCTTCGGAACCGCTCTTCGCTCTCCTGCAGAATCGCGGCATGCTTTTGGGCGTTTTCGGCTTGCGTCAGCGAAACCTCAACGTTTTTGAGGTAGGTTTTATAAGTTAGATAGACAATGGCGATTATTGGAGTCGTAGCAATCGCGCCGTAGAAACCGATCAGGCTAATTAGCTTGGCAATCGCGAACGCTGCCGAGGCGCCCACCAGATAGGTGACCGAACTCCAAAGGTAACAGGTGCGCCAGGTAGACCAGAACGGCTGATTCAACTTGCAACCGGTGTATAAGGTCGCCAGGCCGCTGTTGGAGAGGTACTGCACCATTGCCATGAGAGCAATGGCCCCCACGAAAGTTGCCGAAACGTTCAGCTTCGCCAGATTCTCAATAGGCCCCAGAAATTTTCGCAGGGTGATAACGGTCAGGAAAGTCGAGCAGGCCATCATCGAGGCATTGAAAAGATGCACCTGGATCTTTTTGGTAACGCGCAATGAAGAACAGACGCCGGCGGCGGCGGCCACCAGGATGGCTGCTTCACCACCGCAAAACAGCATTGTCAGAAACACAAACGAATCGTTGACCGTGATCTCCGATTTGATAGTCGGAATATGAATCACCAGTCTGGCGCCGACAAAAACCATCAAGAGGAAGAGAACGAGGAAGCGAACATCCAGCTGCGGTGTTTCGAGGCGATAGGCGCAGAAGGCGATAATTCCCGCACCCAGAGCGATGTTTAGGATTACAAAAGGTTTGGCGTAAGGCTTCTTGTTCACGGGTTTATCGCTCGGGGGTAACGGTCCGCGTGTACTTGCTACGCGCTAAGATTGCAGCTCGCAGGTGGGACTGCTAAGGGAGTTTAGTTGACCATTGCATCAGACTTTTGCTCCAGGTAAACCGTTTCGTAGCGTTCGCGCAGGCGATAACCGGCGTTTCGATAGCACGCCTCTGCCGCCGCTGCGGATTTCTCTTCTTTAGTCATTGCACAAACTGATTTGGTGTGGGTCAAGAGAACGTTGGTTAGTTGCCTCATGCAACGCGCCCCAAGGCCATGTCCGCGATCCTCGGGCCTGACATAGATTCCTTCGAGATAGTTGACTTCGGGCAGGTCGGTGATCACATCAGCTTTAAATACCAGTTGCTCGTCCTTAATACATACCCATACGCGTCCTTGTTGAATCCGGCGGGCGCATCGCTTGCGAAAACCGAGGGGATCAACTTCCAGCGGATTTACGCCTGTCTCTTCGACGGTCATCGCGGCGTGCACCGGAACCACTAAATCAAGCTCGTCTATGGTTGCGCGGCGAAGACAGCTAACCGGATCTTCGACGCGTTCCTTCGATCGTTGTTCGAACAGCAATTCGCGGAATGTCTTTCGTGGCGGCTGAGCGCCAGGAGTGTAATACGACATTAACCGGCTCACCCTCTGCTGTTGCCCCATCACGACATGGGCCGAGGGGCAAGCCTTGATTAGTTCAGCGAACGCTGAGAGCGCGCTCTCTGAAGTGGAAGGTGCCGCGATTCAGTTGACTCACCAGGCCGTTGTCTCTGATCCACCCGGTCATCACGAAGGTAAGCAACGGATGAGCCGAAAGAAAATCCAGGACCTCTGCCTCGTTCTCACCCAGCAGCGGTTGGACCTGCCCAGGGTCGCCGATGGTCGGTGAATCGGCTTGCTGTTTGTTTGTGAGCTCCAGCATCATCTTCTCCAATGAATCGGGGAAACCAGTATTCATGAGTTAGCGCGTCTTAGTAATCGAGGTAGTCCACGCCATCATCAGGGACTATGGGGCAGTCCGGTGTACCATCGTCGCCCCCGAGCATGGCTGACTGTGCGAGTACATAGGCGTCGCTAATGATGATACCGTCGTCGCTGACGATGATACCGTCACTGACGATGATGCCATCAAGCAGGGACTCACCATCGCCGACGATGATACCGTTGCTGACGATGATGCCGTCAGTGAGCGATACCCCATCACTAATGATAATACCGTCGTCGCTGACGATAATGCCGTCGCTGATAATAATGCCGTCGTCGCTGACAATGATGCCGTCGCTGACAATAATGCCGTCAGTAACGCTAACTCCGTCACTGATAATGATACCGTCGTCGCCGACGATGATACCGTCGCTGACGACGATGCCGTCGCTGACATTAATGCCCAGGGCATAGACAGGTTGATACTTCATGATCAAACTGGTGCCTTTTGCGTAGTGCCCGCCCAGAAGAATTCCCTGCGACCAGGTGAAGGTATTTCCGGCAATCGTTGTCGTCGGTACGGGTGGAACTAACGAGGTCAATAAAGGTGCTCCGATAGGTTTGCTCGTGCCAAAATCCCTGCGCACCAACCGTGCTACGCGCATCGCACCCTCGATGTTGAGTTCGCCGGCCCCCTGCTCGAACGTATTGAAGCCCCTGAGCGGCTGGGCCGTATACATCAACAGGGCTTTAACCATATTCGGGGTAAGAGTCGGATTGGCTTGCAGGAGCATGGCTGCCGCGCCCGCGACCATCGGTGTGGACATCGAAGTGCCACTCAGCTTCATCTCTCTGCGATTGTCCGCATTACTGACGCTGGCATCCAGTTGCGGATACTGCGTTACCAGCAGGTTGTGATCCGATTCAGCGTCAACAATCTTGTTGCCTGGCGCGACCATATCCGGCTTCATTAAATCGTCATAGTGCTTAACCCCGGCCGCATCTGTCCAATAGCTGCGGGTCGGGCCGCGTGAGCTGAAGGTCGTTACTGTGTCGTCGTTACGAGCATCAGTACCGTAACTATTTGCCGCTCCCACAGTGATGGCAGAAGGCTCGTTGCCGGGGCAATGAATTTGTCCGTAGACTTTCTGACCCGCGCTGTTCTTGCCGTTGTTGCCGGCGGCGGCAGCTACCACTATTCCGGCGTTAACCAACTTACGCACCGCGCGGCATATCGGATCATTCCTGTAGGAATCGACTGCCGGCGTACCGAGACTCATGTTGACAACGCGAATGTTATAGGCCGAGTGATTGCTCAAGAGCCAATCAAGCGCCGCCAGCGTTCCTGACGTGGTGCCCAGGCCCTGCGAGTTCAATACGCGCAGATTGATAATGTTTGCATTGGGCGCGACACCCGTGTATGCGCCCTGGGCAATTCGGCCGTTGCCGACCGCGATCGAGGCGACGTGTGTTCCGTGGCCGTAGGGATCGTCTACCCGGTTCTCGCCGGTGAAATCCCGGCTAAAGACAATGCGGTCCAGGCCAGAATCGACTATGGCCACGCCGACTCCCGTACCGTCATACACGGTAGTCGTAGTTAGGGTCGTCGTCACACCCAGTGCCGAAGTTACTGCAGTGGTCGTCGTTACGTTACGGGCGAGGTCGGCGCCAGTTGTGGCCGTGACGTGACCCAGCGACTGAATTCTTCGATCCACAGACAAGTAACGTGTATTGCTGTTTGCCGCCAACTTCTGAATGACGGAAAGAGGCGCTTCAACCTTGACCGCTCCAAGGTGCGCGTATCTTCCGTCCACACGCACTCCATTGCTCTTCAAGAGGGTGGCGAGCTTATTAAGGTCATCGGCTTGTACGATCAGGCTGACGCGTCCAGCGTGCGAGCCCGCGTTCTGGATCATTTCACGTAAGTCGCCCGACAGCTTGTCTCCCTTGAACTGGTTTTCGTTGCGGTCGCTGTTTTCGCTACTGTTGTTATCGGTCTTCTGGTCGCCCGTGCTGTCCGCATCGGCCGCGCCATCACTGACCTTTACCGGTTGGAAGAGATCGGAAACGGAAGTGTCGGCGGCGATATATTGTGCGTATGCATTGGACGTGGTTGCGCCCACAATGCGCAAATGGCCCTGCGCAAGCGCTTTGCGCATGGCCTCTGTCGCGATTGGTTCGGCATAAGTGCCAACATATTGATGAAGTTGATCGACAAAGAGAATTACCTGGCCATCGGCGCTTTCGACTTCAGCCAGGACGGCCTGCAGGCGGCTGGTGAACTCGCTGCTATTTTTCGCTTTGGCTGCGAGCGCATCGAGGCTGAGACTGAACAGGTGCTTATTGCGTAAGCTTTCCGGAACGTCTCCATCCGCAATTCTCTGCGCCAGGCCCTGAGCAATTTCTGCCACGTCGGGACCCGCTTCGCCAATCAGCACTGGATTGTTACGGCTGTCTAGAGAAAGAATCTCTACAGTTCGCCTAATCTCAGCAGTGCGTCCTGTCACCGGATCGAGGCGGCCTTCGTGGGCCAACGCCGTCAAATCGGTCGCATAGCGTGTGAGCTCTGGATAAGTGGCCTGGCTCGTGCGCACCGGCTGATTAACGCCTGGGGGTACGGCTGGCGCCGATTGTGCGCTGGCCCGGTCAGTGACCAGGATGCCACAGCACATCGACACCATGAGCGAGAGACTTGTGAGCCACGCGGCGACTCGATAATGTTTAATTCGATTCATGATTGTCCTTTTCACCTTCATAACGTCGGGGGTATATAAAAAGACCGATGCTCGGTCGGGCTCTCTTCGGCAATGACCGTGCCACCGTGGGTTGTTTTAATGCAGCTACCGCTTTTCGGGCTTTTTCCGAGGTTTTTTGGGCATTGCGTAAGTTTCCACGGCTGCTGAAGGGCTTGCCAGGTTGGCGGACCAGTCGTTCTGACCGGTCTACCTGCAAGTTCTGAAGGTTGTCGGCGTCGACTATGAAGTGCTATTGCCAGGCAGAATGAATGTCTTTTCGGCGGTGCGAATATCCATTTTCTAAATGAGATTGAAGTGTTGCAATTTACAATTGAATTCGTTTTTCGGTTGTTCAATTAAGGATGTTGTCTTAAACTGCTTTCTTCCACGTTTTCCCTCTGGCATTTAACCTTCCCCCTATTGTCTTGAAGGGCTGCCGCACAATGTTCGCAAAAAAGCGCGTCCTATGCGTTGACGATCATGAAGATACGTGCGGTTTGGTTTCCGCTGTCCTGGGGGACTACAACGTCATCGCGGAATATAGTAAGGCCGGAGGGCTTAGCCAGGCCGCAACCGAGAAGTTTGACCTGATAGTCGTCGACTATCATCTGCCGGATGGAACTGGCCTGGAATTGTGCATGCTAATCAGAGCTTTTGATCCGAACACTCCGATTCTCCTGGTGACGTGTACGCACTCAATCAGCCACGAAGACGTCATAGCAGTTGGTGGTCAGGGAGTTATAAGGAAGGATCATCTTTCTCACCTGCTGCCAGTAGCAGCAGCTCGCGCCCTTGAAGTGACGCTTCTAGAAGCGCACAGTGCAAGCTCTGGTTGATCGTAAGCGCTGCGCCGAAATCCCCTATGTTGTATCGCTTGCTCGCTGACTTTATTGTCGCCATCCACATTGGCTATGTGTTCTACGTCGTTGTCGGGATGGGCCTGATTGTTATAGGTCTCTGGCGTAAGTGGAACTGGATTCGGAACCCCTGGTTTCGACTCACACATTTCGCCGCCATCCTGACCGTTATTCTGGAATTAATCTTCAAGACCCGCTGCGTGTTGACGGTTTGGGAATTCAAACTCCGCTCGTTGGCGGGACAGCCTGTGACTGAAACGACGTTCATGGAGCGCTTGATGCATTATGTGTTTTTTGCTGTAGCTCCCGCCTGGCTAACGAACGGGTTGTATTATTTTTTCGCGCTAGTCATCATCCTGATGCTCGTTCTGGCGCCGCCTCGTCTCAGGCGACAAACACATCGGAAGTTGCAATCAAGCACTTGATTTACCTCGCTTAATCCGCGGTCACCGATTAAATGAGAATCGCCGGCATAGTTATACGTCGAGCTGTCAATGCGGACTGCGAACGAGTCATCGATCTGGTGTCAAGTGTGCTGGCTGAATTTCAGTTGCCTTTTTATCCGGATTCCAAGGACGCCGATCTGAAAGACATCGAAGGCAGCTATATCCTGACGGGCGGTGTCTTCGAAGTAATTGAGGATAGTCAGGGGCATTTGCTCGGCACTTACGGCCTTTTCCCGCTAAGTGAGAAGACATGTGAGCTGCGAAAGATGTATTTTATGCCGGAAATCCGAGGTCTTGGTTTAGGCAAAGAGGTGCTGGAACGCGCGGTCGAGCATGCGCATCGACTTGGCTTCAAAGAGATTGTGCTCGAAACAATCAGCGTCCTAAAGCGAGCAATTTATTTGTACACTCGGTTTGGGTTTTTACCGGCAAGAATGGATCATCCGAACGCTCGAGTCGATGTGAAATACATTCTTGAACTGTCCGTCTCGGACACACACTGATAAGAAGTAACTTCGTGGCTCTTGCGCATTGCGCTATAATGCCCGCGGCGCTTCGGAATTGGCCGGCGACATTTATCAGGCAGTCACAGAGAACCTAATCATTCATGTTCGAACGCTATACTGAAAAAGCTCGACGCGTAATTTTCTTCGCTCGCTACGAAGCGTCGCAGTTCGGCGCGCCGGCGATCGAGCCGGAGCACCTGCTCCTCGGCTTGATGCGTGAAGACAAGACGCTCACCGGCCGTTTTTTCCCGCGCGCGCAAATCACCATCGAATCAATTCGCCGAGAGATCGAAGGCCGTACCCTGCTGCGTGAGCGAATACCGACTTCAGTTGAATTGCCGCTGGCGCCGGAAACCAAACGGGTGCTGCATTATTCGCACGAAGAATCTGATCGCCTCCAACATCGTCACATTGGGACGGAACATTTGTTGCTGGGACTCTTGCGCGAAGAGCGATCGATGGCCGCGCAGATTCTTTTCGAGCGTGGGCTGCGGCTGGCCGCCGTGCGCGATGAGATCGCGCGCCAAAGCGGTGCTGACGCGCGTCATCGTAAAGACATTCCGCACCTGCTTGAGTTCTCGCGCGACTTAACGGAGGACGCCTCCAACGATCGGCTCGATCCGTTGATCGGACGCGACGGTGAAATTGAGCGTGTGATTCAGATTCTTTGTCGCCGCACCAAAAATAATCCGGTGCTGATTGGCGAGCCCGGCGTTGGTAAGACCGCGATTGTCGAAGGCCTCGCGCAACGCATCGTCTCGGGCAACGTCCCATCGTTCCTCGAAAACAAACGCATCCTGTCGCTCGACATTAGTTTGATTGTCGCCGGCACAAAATATCGCGGTCAGTTCGAAGAGCGCTTGAAACAAATCATGCGCGAACTGATCGACAATCCGCAGTACATCGTCTTTATCGACGAGTTGCACACGCTCGTCGGCGCGGGCTCGGCGGAAGGCTCGCTCGATGCCGCAAACATCCTGAAGCCGACGCTCTCGCGCGGTGAAATTCAATGCATTGGCGCGACCACACCCGCGGAGTTTCGCAAATCCATCGAAAAGGATCGCTCGCTCGAACGTCGCTTTCAGGCGGTGAAGGTGCCGCCGCCTTCCGAGGATGAAGCAGTTGAAATCCTTGGCGGTGTGCGCGAACGCTACGAGAGTTTTCATCAGGTGCATTACACCGACGAAGCGCTGGAAGCCGCGGTGCGGCAGTCCACCCGTTATATTCCTGATCGCTTCCTGCCTGACAAAGCCATCGACGTGATCGATGAAGCCGGCGCGCGGGTGAAACTGCGAGTGCGCGCTGAGCAAGGCAATCTGGATGCATTAACCGCTTCGCTCACCGAATGGGAGCGCGCCACCTACGGCCGCGCGCAAGCGCCAATCACCAACGATGAAGATCAAATCGTCATGGGCGAAGTCACTCGCACCGACATTGAAGAAGTCATCGCGCGCTGGACCGGCATCCCGATCGTTTCGCTGAAAGAAGAAGAGTCAAAGAAGCTGCTGCGGATCGAAATGGAATTGCACAAGCGGGTGATTTCGCAGCGTCCGGCCATCTCGGCTTTGGCGCGGGCCATTCGCCGCTCGCGCGCTGGATTGAAGAATCCGCATCGACCCGTCGGATCGTTTCTCTTTCTGGGACCAACCGGTGTCGGCAAGACGGAAGTTGCGCGCTGTCTCGCTGAGTTTCTGTTCGGCAGTCAGCGCTCGATGATTCGCTTCGACATGTCCGAGTTCATGGAAAAGCACGCCGTTTCGAAACTCATCGGCTCGCCGCCGGGTTATGTCGGCCACGAAGAAGGTGGGCAATTGACCGAACGCGTGAAGCGCTCGCCCTACTCGGTCCTGCTGTTTGACGAGATCGAAAAAGCGCATCCCGACCTTTTCAATATTCTGCTGCAAGTTTTCGAGGACGGCATTCTGACTGACGGTCTGGGTAACACGGTCGACTTCAAAAACACCATCATCATCATGACGTCGAACATCGGCGCCCGCTTTATTCAAAAGCGAGGCACCATGGGATTCCAGGGGTCGAGCGACGTGTCGCGCACAAAGATGGAAGAGATGGTGATGAATTCGGTGCGCCAGACTTTCAATCCCGAGTTTATCAATCGCCTTGACGAGATCATCGTTTTCGATGAATTAGGCGACGAGGAATTGCTTGACGTGCTCCAGCTTCAGGTCGATCAAATCAACGCCACCATGTCCAACCATGGGTTCATCGTTCGCCTCGCTGATGATGCCAAACGATGGATCGTCAACAAGACCTGCGCCGATCGTTCGTACGGCGCGCGCCCGCTACGCCGCGCGCTGCAAAAGCACGTCGAAGATCCACTCTCCGAAGCTTTGATCCAGGGACAACTCGCCGACGCTTCGCTGGTGGAAATGTTCGTCGACGGCTCCGAGCTAAACTTCCGCTCAATCACCATCGACGACGAAGGCCACGAGCGCATCAACGATTTGCTGCTCACGCAGTAACCACCGGACAACTTACTGAGATTTATTTAGGCCCAGGGTGCCGCACTTTGGACTTTCCCTTTATCTTCCCGCTATAATGCGCCGCTTTGTTACGTTTGAATCTGGCAACGGGCGAAGGCTGCGGCGAATCAAAGTCCTCCCCAGGCTGCGCAATTCGAGCCGGTTTGTGTTACTTTTCCCAGCTAGTAAGAACTGATAATAGTTTGAGATATCTCGGCAGGCCATAGTTCAAGGGCGATGAATAAGCGCCCTGGTAACGCGCGGACTTGCGGACAGTTAGTAAGCGCTGAATTAATTTATATCCTGTGCTCGGCCTAAGAAATCGGCTTGAGCCTAGGTCGAACGAGCGCCCTTGCTTACGCGCGGGCTTCTGATACTGCTAGGTCCCCAGAGAAAGCTCTAAGGGAACCGTCACTTATGCACTCTTATCGCGTCGTCCTGTTCGCCGCACTCAGCCTGATAATCGGCACAACCTGCCTGTTCCTTCGCGCGCCGGTGTCGGCACAGCAACCTCAGCCGCGTTTGGTTGAAGACGTCGACATCATAGGTAACCGCCGCCTGCGCAAAGAAGATATTCTCTATTACATTCAGACCCGCCAGGGCGACGTTTACAATCCGGATCAAGTCGCGCGCGACCTGCAAACCATTCTATCGCTCGGATTCTTTGACAAGGTCGGCACCCGTGTCACAACCGAAGATGCGCCGCGCGGAGGCGTTCGCGTCCTCTTTGAAGTCAGGGAATTGCCGATCATTCGCGACATTCAATTCGAAGGACTGAAGAGTGTGACGGAATCGGACGTGCTGAAAAATTTCCGCGAGAAGCGCGTCGGCGTTTCTAAAGAATCAATTCTGGACCCGGTAAAACTGAAAACGGGCGAGCGCGTTTTACCGAGGTAGTCTCGCAAACGTCCAGCGCGATTACGTTCGTCGTTAACGAAGGTGCGCGAGTCCGCGTCGCCGAGATTCGTTTCGAAGGCAGCCACGTTTTCAAGAGCAGCGCCTTGCGCGATCATATGAAGTACGTGAAGGAAGCCGGGCTGATCACGCGTTTTCGCGAGCAGGACATTCTCGATCGTCAGAAGCTGGACTATGACCTGCACCTGGTTGACACCTATATGAAGTCGAAAGGGTATTTGCAGGCGCGTCACGGCGAGCCGCGCATCGAAGGCCTGGGAAAACGACGCACCGGTTTTCCCATTCTGCCGCTGCCTTTTATTTCTTCAGTTGATGACACCCTGCGCATCACGGTTCCGATTATCGACGGCAAGGTTTATCGCGTCGGCGAGGTCAAGATCGAAGGCAACTCGATTTTTTCTGAAGCAGTAATCAAGGCTTTTATCGGCTTGCAAAAGGGACAGATAGCCAACGGTGAAGCACTCAGCAAGGGTCTGTTCGAAAACCTGAAGAAGGCTTACGGCACCCAGGGATTCATTCAATACACCGCCGATATTAACCCGACGTTCAAGGACAATCCGCAAAAGCCGGATGAAGGCATTGCGGATTTCGTGATCACGATCGACGAGGGCAAACAGTTCACCTTGCGGCGGCTGGAATTTACCGGCAACACTTTCACGCGCGATAACGTGCTGCGGCGCGAAGTGCTGATTAACGAAGGCGACATCTATAATCAGAACTATTTCGAGTTCTCGGTCACGCGCCTCAACCAGCTTGGCTACTTCAATCCGATCGACAAAGACAAGGACGCGGACTTTCGGACCAACGAAGAAGAGGGACTCGTCGACGTGACAGTCAAGGTTTCTGAGAAAGGCCGCCAGCAGATTTCATTCAACGGGGGTGTATCGGGCATCGGCGGAACGTTCTTTGGGCTGGACTATTCGACGAACAATTTATTCGGACGGGGTGAAGTGCTGGCGCTCCAATTGGGCGCCGGCAACCGCCAACGATCGTTCCAGTTCTCGTTTACCGAGCCGTACATCAGGAATCGGCCCATCACCGCGGGATTTACGTTGTTCGCTTATTCGCAGAAATTCTTTGGTGAAGGAACCTTCCTCTCGCAAAACCAGAATGCGGTTCAGGGAGCCTCAGGTTCGTTGTTCGATTTCGTTAACACGAACGAAGAGAATTTATTTACCCGCAATTCGATCGGAGCTTCGGTTTTCGCCAGCGCGCCTTTATCTGAGTTCTATCGCAAGCGGCCGTTCACCCAATTTTCGCGCATCGGACTCTCGTATCAGATTTCGCAATCGAGCGTGAAAGATCCGGCGGTGAATACCTCCGGACAGACGACAAGTTTCATTCCGGTCGTCTATCGACAGCCAAACATCATCACCAGCCGTGCTACCGGGACTTTTGTCTATGACACTCGTAACGCCAGCATTGATCCGACGAAAGGACGATCGCTGTCGGTGTCGCTCGGAGTAGCAGGGCTCGGCGGCGACGTGCGGACTTATGAGCCGACGCTGGAGTTCACGCAATTTATTCCCATCAGAAAGAAACGATCCCAGTATCCGGAAGTGTTCGGTTTCCGCATCCTCGCCGGCACCGTCGGCAGTTTTGCGACCAGTGCGAAAGTGCGAGGCGCGAATTCGCTTGCATTCGTCGAGGGCGTGCCGATTTACGAACGCTTCTTCCTTGGTGACGAATTCACTATCCGCGGCTATAACGTAAGATCGATCAGTCCGGTGACCCCACTCGATAGCTTCATAACGTCGCGCAACGTGGTGCTGGCGACGAACGCAAGTGGAACAGCGAATGTTGTTCCGGGACTGCCGTCGAATCTCACGAGCATTGGCACATTTACCGGAGCGACCGGTGGTAACGTTGTAAGTTTGCCGCGGGTTTACACAGCGACCGGGGCCGACACCCAGGTCCTGGGTAACTTCGAATACCGCATTCCTATTATTGGCCGGACGGTTCAGGCGGCGCTCTATGCTGATGTCGGCAACGCTTTCAACCTGCGGTCAAAGAAAGAGCAAACCTATTCGTCGGAATTTCTCGCCGACGATCCTTTCCTCTCGACCCAGGGTATTATCAGTTGTCCGCGCGCGCCCTCAGGTTTTGAGCCCATTACCTTAACCACGCTCGCGGCTTGTCAAAGTTTTACGAACCTGGCCTTGTCTCCCGGTCTCGGATTCATCGCCAGAGACAACCGGCTGATCACTCGAGCTGAATATGAACAAGCCCTGCGGCTGGGACCGGTCGATCCTCTGACTAATCTGCCCCCCGGACTGCAACAGGTCTTCTTCAGGGGCGAAGCACAGCGAAACACCGTGGTTCGGCTCGATCAAAGTCTGTTCGCAAAATTCACCGATTTGCGCAGCAGCCTGGGCGCCGAAATTCGCGTACAGGTGCCGATTCTTAACGTGCCTTTTAGGCTTATTTATGCTTATAATCCCAACGCTCGTAAAGATCAGGTTATCAACGGATTTCCCTTCTTCTTTGACGAGAAAAAGTCGGTGTTTCGTTTCAGCGTGGGCCGCACTTTCTAGCGTTGATTCAACCGAACGCGGTTAACCAACAGGCAAACCAAACCGGCAGCATGAACAACTAACTGGTTGCATCACGCCGGCGCTCAAGAAATTGTTAAGGAGTATTAGGAACTACTTATGAAAATCATTCGTGCGATAGCCGCAGTCGCTTTTTTCGCGGCAATCAGCGCTGCCTCTGTCACCGCGCAGCCAAAACCGACAACCACCAGCACACCGGCGCTAACTGGCTCGGCAACGGGCAATGTACCAGAAACAAAACTCGCGCTGGTTGATACCGATCAGTTCCTCGACGAAAAAGCGGGCATCGTGCGTCTCGTGACGGCGGCAAAAAAAGTTGAGAATGAATTCCTGCCGCGACGAACTGAACTGCAAGGCTTGCAGACACAGATCGATAAGCTGAAGGCCGATCTGCAAAGAACGTCGGCAGTTCAGGATCCCAAAGTGAGCGCTCAACAGCAAGAAGCGATCGATCAGAAAACGAGAGAGATGCAACGCAAGACTGAGGACGCGCAGACTGCCTATCAAAAACGATTACAGGATATGCTCGGGCCCATTTACGACGAAATCGGCAAGGCCCTGGACGCCTATGCCAAAGCCCACGGCATCACCTTGATTCTTGACGTAACAAAGATCCAGGGGATTGTAAGCGCCTCGGAATCGCTCGACATAACCAAAGCATTCATCACCGAATTCAATACCAAGAACCCGGCCACGGCGTCCCTGACCCCAACGCCGTAACTGAATTGCCAGCTTTGCCCGGAGGCGACGGCGTCGCGATTACACGCGGCTGCGGCATCTTCGCTGCAAATGAGCTGGAGGAGTAATTGAAATGATTAGCAAGAAGAATTTTTTGTTGGCAATCGCTTTTATCACGTGCGCGGCTGGTTCACATGTTTTTGCGCAAACGCCCCAGGCGCCGGGCACTGTTCCCGTTGGCAAGGTCGCCGTGATTTTTTCCGAAGCTTTTCAGGATCCGAAAATAGGTATCGCGAAATTCAGCGTCTTACAGAACCAGTTGATCGCTGAATTCAAGAAACCACAGGACGACTTGACCGCTGCTGCCCAGCGCGTCCAGTCACTTCAGGACGAGATCGCCAAGTTGCAGAATTCAGCCGCGCCTGTCGATCCGAAAACCATTCAGGCTAAGGTCGATCAACTTGATCAGTTGAGGAAAGATTCGCAGCGAAAGCTGGAAGATACTCAGGCCGCTTATCAAAAGCGCCGAGGGGATTTGTTGACGCCGTTACAGGAGGAAGTCGGCAAAGCGCTGGATGCATTTGCCAAAGCGCACGGGATTACTTTGATCATTGACGGCAGCCAGGTTCCCGGTGTGCTGTTCGCCACCGACAGCATGGACGTCACCAAGGTCTTCATCAGCGAGTACAACGCGAAGAATCCGGTAACGGCGTCGACTGCGACCCCGCGGTAGCCCGATACAGAACCGCGAGCGATAGCGAGCGGATCAAGGGCTCAACTTGAGTCTGAGACGTCATAAGTTGACTTCTTGATCCGCTCGCTACCGCTCCCGGCTCTGTAACGAACTTTATGGAAACGGTTCTCGATTCCGAAGGTATCAAGAGACTACTGCCACATCGATACCCTTTTCTGCTGGTCGATCGCATCATTGAATTAAAACCGCTCGAGCGCATCGTCGGCATCAAACAGGTCAGCGTCAACGAATCTTTTTTTGAAGGACATTTTCCCGGCGCGCCCGTCATGCCCGGCGTGCTGGTAATCGAAGCGCTGGCCCAATGTGGCGCAATCCTCGCCCTCCGCGAAATTGAAGATCGCGATCAGAAACTCGTGCTGTTCACCGGAATCAGAGAGGCCCGCTTTCGCAGACCTGTTGTTCCCGGCGATACTTTGACCCTCGAAGTCACGGCGCTCCGGTTCGGCCCGCGGATTCAACGCATGCACGGCGAGGCGAAGGTCGACGGGCAACTTTGCGCAGACGCGGAACTCATGAGCGTCATCGCGGACCGGCCAAAATCCTAGAGATGAGTGCTCCGTCAATTCAAAATCGAACAAATCAAATCCATTCCTCTGCTGTAATCAGTCCGCGGGCATTCATTGGCGCCGGCTGTCGCATCGGCCCCTACGTTGTGATCGGCGATGAAGTTTTTCTGGGAAACGGCGTCACGGTGGACTCTCATTGTGTGATCGACGGCCGCACCCGGATCGGCGACGAAGCGCATCTGTTTCCGTTCGTGTCGGTCGGCTTACCGCCGCAGGATTTGAAATTCGCGGGCGAGCAAACTGAGACTGAGATTGGCAGTCGCACGCGGGGCGGCATCACGAAAATCGGCGACGACTGCTTCATCATGGCCCAGGCGCACGTGGCCCATGATTGTCTGATTGGCAACAACGTCATCATGGCGAATGCAGCAACGTTAGCCGGGCATGTGATCGTCGAAGATGACGCGAATATCGGGGCCTATTCCGGAGTCCATCAGTTTTGCCGCGTGGGCCGCGAGGCTTACATCGGCGGATATTCAGTGGTCGTCAAAGACGCGCTGCCGTTCGCTTTGACGGTCGGCAATCACGCCAGGTGTTACGGCTTAAACAAAGTCGGCGTGCGACGGCGCGGCTACTCGCGCGAAACGATCGCCGCGTTGCATCACGCCTTCCATCTGCTGCTTTCGTCTAAGCTGAATACCGCGCAGGCTATCGAGCGTATCCAGACTGAAATTAACGAATCATCAGAAGTCGATGAACTCGTGCGATTCATAGAAACTTCAAAGCGTGGGGTAGTAAAGTAGTTAACCGCAGAGGACGCTGAGACTTGCGCAGAGAACGCGGAGAGATTTCCTCTGCGCAACTCTGTGGAAACCTCGGCGTCCTCTGCGGTTAGGGTTGATTAAATCGTGACGAAACTCGGTCTAATAGCCGGAAACGGAAAGTTTCCGTTTCTTGTCATCGAAGGCGCGAAGCGCGCCGGAGCGGCCGTTGCCGTCGCCGCCATCCGCGAAGAAACTGATCCAGCGATCGAAAAACTCGCGGATCGATTTACGTGGGTGGGAATTGGACAGCTCGGCAAGATGCTCCGCTTCTTTAAGAACGAAGGCGTTGACAAAGCAATCATGGCGGGGCAGGTAAAGCACGTGCAAATTTTCAGCACCGCGATTCCCGATGTGCGCATGCTAAAGATGCTTTTGCGGTTGCCACGCCGTAACACCGATGCGCTAATCGGCGCCGTGGCCAGTGAACTCGCCAGCGAAGGGATCGAATTAATCGATTCAACTTATTTCCTGAAGGATCAACTTCCTGATGTGGGCACCCTCACAAAGCGAGCTCCCGATGATCGTGAACAAAGCGATATCGAATACGGATTAGAGATTGCGAAG
>QHXH01000755.1 GCA_003222855.1 Acidobacteriota bacterium | reverse complement strand
TATGCTGCCGTATCATGAACTCCGTCAAAGCTTACGAAGAAGTTATTGACTTCATCGCTGCGGGAACCACACCCGAGAATGTCATCGCCTTTCGCCCATCGGATGCAGCCCAAGAGCGTCTCGAGGATTTAGTTGCACGTGAAAAGGAAGGCGCCTTATCTGCCGAAGAAAAGTTCGAGCTAGATCACTACTTGCAGCTCTTTTGCGAGTATTGTCTGATCGCCGAACAAGACGCGTATTTCAGATTTCAAGTTGAGCACATCATTAGCCGTAAGCACGGCGGCTCATCCGAAATCGACAATCTGGCCTTGGCGTGTGTCTTCTGCAACCGATACAAAGGCAGCGATATCGCATCTGTTGTGCCTGGGCAAGATCAGTTGGTCCGACTCTATCATCCGCGTAATGATCGTTGGAGAAACCATTTTCGATTGGACGGAGTTATCATCGAGCCGCTATCGCAGATTGCCGAAGCAACCACTCGAATTTTGCAGATGAATCATGATGACCAGATTCTAGAACGTCAGGTCTTAAAGAGGCGCGGACGTTATCCCAGCGAAGCTGCCCGGTTGCTCATCACAGAACATTAGACATGACGACCGCTTCAGAAACCATTAGAGTCAAAGAGAATTCAAAACGCCGCGAACGTCTTTTTTATACGGGCATGGCCGTCGCGCTTGTGATTACGGTTTTCGCGGGCTTCTCACGCACCTTTTAC
>QHXH01000754.1:3344-3846 GCA_003222855.1 Acidobacteriota bacterium | reverse complement strand
TCGGTTAGACATAAAAACAATGTAATGGCCGTCCGGCGAAACCCTCGGCAGAAGGTTCAAAAGGGCATTGGCAGTCAACTGTCGGTCTTCAGTTCCGTCGGCATTCATGATCCAAATATCAGCATTGCCACTGGCTCTGGAGACGTGGACAATTCTGCCGTCAGGCGTCCAGGCAATGCCGCCGATTCCATCGAACCTATTGGATGTAATCTGCGAAGCGCGGCTGGCATCCCCATTCGGCGCGATCCAGACATTAGAAGTCCCTTCGCTCAACACACTGACCAGATTCCCACCATCTGTGGTGAGACTGACATTACGATAATTATCCAAGTCATTCGTAATGCGCCGTACTTCACCGGCGGGATATGAAACGAACCAAATCTGCGCATTCCTTCGTTCTCCTTCAATAGCGGTAATCACCAAACCGCTGTCGTCAGGAAGCCAACAAACACTTTCAATCTCATCCCACTGCTGAGACGTGAGCCCGCTTTCAACACCGTCC
>QHXH01000754.1:1760-3228 GCA_003222855.1 Acidobacteriota bacterium | reverse complement strand
TCGCTGGTCCCGTCCGCATTCGCGACGATCAGTGAAGCTTCACTTCGGGGCGGATCGCCGCGGACGAACGCAAAGCGTTTACCGTCAGGCGAGAAAGTAACTGCCGTATCAATATCCCGCACCAAAATTTTCCTGGAACCGCCCAGGACCGGCGCCTCGCTGACTACAACCTCGCCTGACTCTTCTCGAATGAAGTAAATGTGATTGCCGTCGGGCGAGAAACTCAGACTGGATATTCCACTTCCGTTTGCGGGCACGATCTCTTTATCGCTGCCGGTCGCAATATGCCTGAGCCAGAGACTCTGCTGCCCCGCGTTGCCCATCACATGAACCACGTACTTACCATCGGGAGATATCACCGCAGAAGCCGCTTTGCCGCTCGTAGTCAGGCGCGTTACTTTGAACTTGCTGAAAGGCGCTGCTGATTTGTTCGCAAAGAGCCTGCGTCCGAAATATCTGAGGCCCAGAACAATGGCTGTGACTGTGATGAGTGCTGATGCGGCCAGTAACAAACTTCGCTGGTTCAGCTTCAGCGGGGCCGCAGGCGCATGGACATCCAACGCTCGCTGTTCGGCGCTCCTGGATATTTCTTCGCGAATCGAATCCGACGGCCGCGATCGTTCAACCTGCGCTTTAAAATCCAGACGCTGTTTTAAGTCCTTCAGATCGCTGAGAAGTTCTCTCGCGGTTTGATAACGTTCTTCTCTGTTCTTACGTAAGGCCTTGCTGACGATCCACTCCAGCGCTTCCGGAACTTCTTCTGCCCGGGCTCGAAGTGGGGGCGGCTCCTTTTCCAGAATCGAAACAATCAGGTGGCTTCTGGTTGGCCCCTCGAACGGCGCGCGGCCCGTCACCATTTCATAGAGCACTACACCGAGACTCCAGACATCGGTCCGCGCGTCCACTTTTAAACCCTGTGTCTGCTCCGGCGACATGTAAGGCGCAGTACCCATGGTTATCCCGTCGCTGGTACTAACCAGCGGTCTCGTGGGCATGTCGGTTTCAAGCACGTCGGCTTCGGTTAATTTCGCGATGCCGAAGTCGAGGACCTTTACGAAATTTTCTTTTTGAGCCAGGTGACCGCCCCGGCTGATCATGATGTTCTCCGGCTTGATATCGCGATGGACGATTCCCTTCGCATGCGCAGCAGCCAGCGCGCCGGCAACCTGCACCGCCACATCCAGCGCTTCATCTTTCTTCATCGGTTTGCTTGCGATGAGCTCGCGCAGCGTCAGGCCATCAATAAATTCTGTGGCGATGTAACGCACCGAGTCCGCATGTCCGATCTCATAAATCGTGAGGATGTTTGGATGATTTAAGGCTGAGGCCGCGCGCGCTTCCTGTTCAAACCGTCTCAAGCGTTCCGCGTCTGCCGTGAAGTGCGCGGGCAGCAGCTTAAGCGAGACTTGGCGACCGAGTATCATGTCTTGAGCAAGATAGACCTCTCCCATGCCACCGGCGCCGAGCA
>QHXH01000754.1:0-1721 GCA_003222855.1 Acidobacteriota bacterium | reverse complement strand
TTCAACTTCGAACGCGGGACTCTCGATAAAACTGCCCGCCTCTTGATGAGCAACCAGCAGAGCCTCGATCTGTTTCCGCAGCGCCTCGTCTCCAGCGCAAACCTCATCGAGATAGGCTGCGCGCTCTTCCGTTCTACGCTCCAGCGCCGAGTGAAACAGCTTATCGAGTTGTTGCCAGCGTTCAGGCTTCATTATTCAGTGACTTGTAGAGCCATGCTTTCGCCATGTTCCAGTCGCGCGTGACCGTTGCCTTAAGCGACCTTCGCGGCGCGCGGGTTGGTAGCTAACTACCTCAGCTTATTTTCACTCGAAAGTGCCGACGGTGACCCGTCTTTATCGATGCCGAGGATCCCGTACGAGATTCGAACTCGTGTTACCGCCGTGAAAGAGAAGCAACCTATTGTAATTCAAGGGAACGCAGCGGCATGGATAGCACTTTTACACGCTGCATTCGCCGAATAATGGAGATTCCATGGCTTGCATTCTTAGTAGCTGTTGCCAAAACTCTAAGTTCCTCTACAGCCCGCGCGCCATAGCCGAAAAGGCGGAATAGGATTCCGGTGCACGGCCATTCAGCCACTCAATCATGGACTCTGCGACGCTTTCCAGATTCTTGTAAAAGAAAGGATTCTTCATCGCCTGTCGATACGCTGGGACGATGTCGCGCATCTTTTCCCAAACATACAGCAGCTCGAGACCGCTCTCGAAGAACAATTCTCGGTTCAGCACCCCAGCCTCAATGAAAGACGCCAGCATCTCCCAATAGCTGGTGACCATCAGATAGTAGGAATGAGTCTCGGAACCCGGTGGGCAAAGGGTCTGGAACTCATCCATCGTAGTAGCCTTGAAAGACTGTCCGAACCAGCCGCGAGCCTTGCGCAATTTCTCTTCACGCCGCATTTCGTAGAGCCGCAGAATCAGATTGACGTCGTCATACGTAGCCTTCGGTTCCATAATGATTCCTCCAATTTTGAGCAGTCTAAGTCTCTAGTTACCTCGCATCGCTCAAGGATTCGTTCCCCAGACCTCGATTTCTTTCAAGGTTGCGCGGTCATCGGCTTGCAGGGCGGCCACGACTGCCCGGGCAATGTCGACGGGCTGGATCAAACGTTCCTCATGCTCCACCAGACGGGACTGCCGCGTCATGTCCGTATTGACCGACGAAGGATAGATCGTAGTCACACGGACATTGCTCGAGCGCGTCTCGTAGAAGAGAGATTGGGCAAAACCGTTCAAGCCGAACTTGGCCGCCGCATAGGCCGCGCCCCCGGCGAAGCCACGAAGAGCGGCGGTCGAGGCGATCATGACGATATGCCCGCACCGGCGCTGGAGCATCCCCGGGAGCAGGAGGCGGGTGAGCCGGAAGACTGAGGTGAGATTCAGCTCGATCATCTCTTCGAACTCCTTTTCGCTCAGCTCCACGGTCGGGCGTAGTATGACAGCCCCTGCATTATTTATCAGGATATCGACCCGGCTGAATTCACCCTCGACCGCTTCAGCCAGGGCACGAACATCGCCGGGGCGGAGGAGATCAGCTGGAAAGACAGGGGCGCGCCGCCCCATCCCCTGGATCCTGCCCGCAAGTTCTTTCAGTTCGGACTCGTTCCTGGCCGTGAGTGCTACGTCCGCTCCTGCTTCGCCCAAGGTTAAGGCGATAGCTCGGCCAATCCCGCGACTTGCTCCAGTGACGAGCGCGCACGCGCCGTTCAGTTCCATGGACT
>QHXH01000749.1 GCA_003222855.1 Acidobacteriota bacterium | reverse complement strand
TCATTGAGATCCATCGAAGTTCCTTCTATTTTCATTCTTCCTCCTTTTTTGATTCTAAATTATACCAGATTTTACACTTCCTTGAAGCCGCCCTCGACTTTATCTCGCGTGCTTGATTTCATAAAAACTGAATCGTGCGCCACGAGCGCCTCGGCCGCAGCTCGACTGGCGCAAGCGCGCAAGAAACGATGGGCTAAAAAGCGTTAGTGTAACATTTCACCGGGATGCAGGTATTTGAACGGAGATTAAACGGTCCCGAGCAACGTGAGGACCTCCATACGCCATGCTTTCGAGAATTGCGCTTGCAAGCCTCGCGCTCGCTGGCGTAAACCCCGCGAACGCACAGGAGGCTAGGACCCGTGAGGTGGTTCGTGCAGGCTGAGGCCGAGGAGCTGCCTACCGCCTATGGTGCTCCGCCCGACTTGTCTCATGGTCGCATCTCTACCTTGACGAAAACGTATGTGCTTTCACCCTTCAGCTTCGAACTCGAAGCCGGATACGAAGGCGACATCTTCCGAAACAGTGCTCCGGCGCATCTGCTTCGGCAGGAAATCGAAATGGGACTGCCAGTGCGTTTCACCGTTGGGGTGCAAAACCAGATTGAGCATTTCGCCGGAGAGACTCGCGAACGCAGCTTCACTCTCGAAGCGCGTTACGCGCTGACGAATTGGAACAAGCTCCCGCTCAATCCCACAATTTCAGCTGAGTACCGTGTCGGCCTCAGTAACACCTCGGAGGATGCGGGCGAACTCGCTCTCCTGATCTCGCGCGACTTTCCTCACTTGATCGAGTGGGCGATGAACATTTTTGTTGATCGCGAGTTTGGCGGCAGAGAAAGCACGAGCGCCGGGTTCGCGCAGAGCACCGAAGTCCCGGTCCTTCTACCGGAAGAGAAGCTCGAGGTCGGACTTGAAATGCAATATCGCAGCGGGGGCGAGACAATAGAGCCAGAGCGCACAATAAAAGGGTTGGTGATAGGCCCCACATTAGCATGGCGCCCAACAAAGAATGTCCGCTTCGATCTCTCGCCTCTTCCTGGATGCAGTGATCACACACCCGCGGTGCAAGTGTTTGGGGTGTTTTCCTTCTCTTTCGGCGGGCCTTCAGCAGGTGAGGTAGGAACGCCCGCCTCCACGCGCGGCCACTGACCATGCATGGATTCTAGTCCAACGACATCGCACGCCAGTTTAACGCGCTGCTCCACGACTCTAAAAACGCCGCCCAAAAGAAGGCTAACGGCGCAACGGCCTCGTCATGTCCGGCAACCGCCGAATTGGTGCGCTCGTCGTCGGTGAGATACGTGTTAATGGCGAGAGACCTGTGCCAATAACGCGATTTCTGAGGTAACTCCCGCCCAGGGATACGGTATCTGTTATGCCGGTGCGCTATGCTTTGCCCCGCGATTGGTGCTCTCGCGACGACATCGCAGGATTCGAATGCCGATTCGACAAGCCGCATTCTAAACAACGGATTGAGAGTCCATGGATTTCAAATTGCGCGCAGAGGCAATGACTTGCTAATTGAGTTGCGGCTTTCCCGACAAATCTATGAGCAGGCCAAAGTCCTTCGCGAAAGCGAGCGAGAGTATTTCTCGCGTATCATAATCGCGAGCAACAATTGAGTGATAAAGACCTAATGAATTCGCCGCCTTGCGCCGTTGATGTCGTTGCCCTCGCATGGGCTGTGATCTATTTGCCCGCGCTGGGCTCGATCGCCATCAAAGGGGAAGAGGGACGCCGAATTTTGCCGGCGGTCCGGATGCTCGAGACTGGGAACTACCTTGTCCCTCAAGTGGGGAGTAATCCATATTACCGCAAGCCACCCCTCGTGAACTGGCTGGTAGCGGCGTCGTTCAAAATCTTTGGAGTGCGCAACGAATGGACAGCGCGCCTACCGTCAGCACTGTCAGTGCTCGCCGTAGCCCTTGGGTTTGTCACCGTGGCGCGCGCCAGTCTCGGTCCGAGAGGCTCAATGATCGCCGCCCTGATCTGGATGACCAACATCGGCATCATCGAGAAAGGCCGATTAATTGAGATCGAGGCGCTCTATGTCTCTTTTTGCGGTCTCGCGATTATCTTTTGGCTGAGCTTTTTTCTTCAAAAGAAGTCTGCTTGGTTGATCTGGCTGCCGGCATCTGTTTTTCTAGGGCTCGGTCTGCTGGCGAAAGGGCCGACGCACTTGGTATTTTTCTATGGAATAGTGGTGGCCGTTCTTGCGTATTCGAAAGAGTGGCGGGTTCTGTTTCATCCCGCGCACTTCGTCGCGCTGGCCGTGATGTTTGGGATTGCGGCGGCGTGGGCTATTCCGTTCGTTCATAGCACCACGACGCAGGTTGCGGTGGACAAGTGGTCTGCTCAGTACGTTGGGCGCTTGAAAGGCGTCGACTTTAAATTCTTCAGCTGGATACAAAACATTCCGCGTGGGTTAATCTATTTTTTGCCATGGGTTCTTCTGTTTCCCTTTGCGCGATTTTCAAAATTTCAAGATGAGGGCCAGCAGCGGCTAGCCCGCGCGTTATCTTGGGGAATCGCAGTACCATTCGTGAGCGTCAACCTGGTTCCCGGCGCTGTCGCCCGATACAGCATGCCTGCGATTGTTCCAGCGTGCTGGGCGCTGGCGATGATCTGCACGGCAAACGCGCTGCAATGGCCTCGCCGCTGGACGAAGCTCACGACGGCTTTTGTCGCGCTCGGCTTTGTCATCGGGGCGATGGGTTATCCGATTACTCCAATGGTTTTGAGAAACCGACAACAGGTGAAAAAGGCCGCTGCAGAAATCAATTCGCTCGTGCCCGCAAATGAAACGCTTTATGCGGTCGATCCAGATAATCAGCCGGTCTTCTTCTACCTGAACGGGCCGGTGCAATACGTCAGCCACATCAAAAATCTGCCGGCCAATATTCGCTACTTTGTTGTTCAAACGAATGACCAGATTGAAG
>QHXH01000753.1 GCA_003222855.1 Acidobacteriota bacterium | reverse complement strand
CACAAAACCAATCCACACGAAGGCACGCAGGTCGAATGAGTCAAGTATCACTGAAGGAGACTCTGGGCAATCCAGCAGACTCCGAAAGCGCAATTTTGATGGACGAACCACTGAATCAAACGCCGGCAGCGGATAAGGCGGACTTTCAGTTCGATCTGCCGCGCGCTTTGACCGTGATGCGCACGTGGATCTTCGCGAACGCGGCTGAGCTCGGCTGTGCGTTGATGCTCACGTTGATGACGCTCCAGATGCTCGCAGTGATTTCGCATAAGAGCATCACTGTCGACGAGGTCGTGATGATTCCGTCGGGCTACTACCATCTGGCCGCGGGTAACGTAGAGTTTGTCCACGAGCATCCGCCGTTCTCAAAAATCATCGCTGGGATCCCTCTCCTGATTCTTCAACCGGCTGAAATTCGTCCCGATCAAATTAAGGGTGCGCCGGGATCTGGCGACCAAAAATGGGCTTATGAGGAGACATTTTGGGAGAACAATCCCGAAAAGTTCTTATCGTTGTCGTACTGGCCGCGAGTGTTCATGATCGCGCTCACCGTGGTGTTGGGCCTGCTTATCTTTCGATTTGCGCGCGAGTTGTTTGGCCCCCTGGCCGCGGTGCTTGCGGTCACACTCTTTGCGCTTGAGCCTACGGTGCTCGCGCATGGTCGCGTTGTTCAAACCGACGTGCCTGCCGCTTTCGGTTATCTCTTGTTCTTCTTCATGCTGCGAGGATATGTGCTCGATCGATCGTTCAAGCGAGCGGCCTGGCTCGGATTCGCGGCGGCCCTGGCCGTGCTCACGAAATTCTCGATGTTGCTGGTTGGCCCGGTTATTGTGATCTACTTCGCGATCGAGATCTCGAAAGCAATCAAACAGGGGAAAACATGGGGGAGAGGTGTCGCGCACTTCGCGATGACCGCGTTTGTCTCTCTCCTCACAATTAACGCGGCCTATTTTTTTCAGCATCGCCGCCTCGCCTCATCGGACGTGGAGTGGATTCAAGCAACGTTTGCCAAATCGGGCAGCACCCTCACGCTCTTAACGAGCGCGCTGTCACACATCGTCCCGGTAGATTTCGTTCTGGGCATCCTCTATCAGATATGGCACTTGGAGGGACATCCGGCGGGCTTTCTCGGCATGTATAGCAGCACGGGTTGGTGGTACTACTTTCCGGTCGCTTTTACGCTTAAGACCACGATTCCTTTTCTGGTGCTGTCACTGTCCGCCCTCGGGTGGGCCGCTTTCCATGTGATCAAGAAACGAGACGCGAACCATCTGTGGATGCTCGGGCCTTTTGTTCTCTTGCGCTACTATCTTCCCGCGTATTCTTTCCTTTTTATTCTCGGCGGTGCGTTGCTTGCGTCCTTGCTGAAATCGCGTAGAGTCGCGCGGGTGGGAATAGTCGCCGCGATTGCATTGATGTGCTGGATCGGAATCGAGGCCGTGCGCGCATTTCCCAATCACATGAGCTATATGAACCAGCTCGCTTCGCGCCATCCACATTGGTGGTACTTATCAGATTCGAACGTCGAATGGGGTGACGACGTTCCAGCGCTGGCCGCTTATTTGCGCGCGCGCGGCGAGACGCGAGTGCGCGCAAACTTCCTGGGAGATTTCATCATCCTGCATCATTACGGCGTTACGCCGCTGACAATGGCGAACGAAACCGGTGAAGAGCCGCCGAAGACGCGTTACGCGGCGATCGGCGCCAGCTACCTTAATGGCTCGACGATGCCTGAGACGATGATTGGGGGACGTCCGGCCACCGAATCAGAGCGCGTGAACTTCTTTGATAAGTACCGCCATCGGACGCCGGAGGCGGTCTTCGGCGGATCGATTTATCTCTATCGAGAAGATCTCCGTTAACTCTCCACGAATGCCAGGATTCAATCGAAACTTTCTGCGCCGCCATCAGGTTGCTTTGGCCTTCTTGTTTCTGTTGGCGGGCGGCATCTTTCTTTACGGTCGTCACGTGACGACAAGCCCTCGCGGTTTTTTCATTGATGAATCATCGATTGCCTACAACGCTTACCTGATCTCGCAAACGGGGCGCGATGAGCATGGTCAGGCGTGGCCGCTCTATTTCCGGGCCTTCGGCGAGTACAAGAATCCGGTTTATATCTATCTGCTCGCCGCGATCTTTCGGTTGACCGGGCCGAGTATTTTGGCCGCTCGATTATTAAGCGTCACTGCCGGATTGATGACTGCGATCGTGTTGGGCGTACTTTCCTTTCGCATCACCCGCCGGCGGAGTGTCGCGCTCTTCGTGATGTTTTCGGCGTTGCTGACGCCGTGGTTGTTCGAACTGAGCCGCGTTGTCCTGGAAGTCAGCATCTATCCGCTTGCGCTTTCGTTGTTTCTGCTTTGCGCACAACGAGTCACAATCCGATCCAAATGGTCATGGCGTGAAATCGTGCCCCTCGCGCTCACGCTGGCGCTGTTGACTTACACGTATTCGATCGGAAGATTACTGGCGCCGTTGTTGGGATTCGGGCTGTTGCTTTTCGTTAGACGTTCGGGCTGGAAGAGCGTGCTTTCGGCGTGGGCTTTGTACGCAGTTATGCTGACGCCGCTCGCAGTCTTCAAGCTGAGAAACCCTGGCGCGCTCACGGCAAGATTTTCGATGATCACTTATTTTAAGCGAGAGAACTCGCTGGCGCAGTCAGTGCTGGATTTTCTGCGACACTATGCGGCCAACATCAATCCTTGGCGGCTACTGGTGAAGGGGGATCCCAACTCGTTCCAAATGGCGCACGTCGAGGGCACAGAGTTGATGTTGCTGGCGACCGTAGTGTTG
>QHXH01000748.1:3595-3943 GCA_003222855.1 Acidobacteriota bacterium | reverse complement strand
TTATATGCAGGGCGACGTCTATCCCAAAGGACCGTGGCGTCCGGTGGCTGCGGGGCAGCGTGGTTCAGTTCAATTTCTGTTTCAATATCCCGGCGATCCTTTGACACCGGGTAAGCCGGCGATTCCCGGCGTGCCGCGACTCAGTTTGGAAGAGGCTTACGGCGACATCCCCAGAATTCCGGTGCAACCGCTCGCTTACGATCAGGCGCGCAGATTGATCGAACCATTGAAAGGACCTGTACGGCCCAAGGGTTTCCAGGGCGGCTTTCCTTTTCCTTATCACGCCGGCGGCACCAGTGACGTCCGCGTGCATTTGAAGACCGACATGGATTATCAGTCGCGCACGCT
>QHXH01000748.1:1845-3578 GCA_003222855.1 Acidobacteriota bacterium | reverse complement strand
GATGCCTGGGTATTCGGCGCGGTCGATCCCAACAGCGGCACCGCGACGATGCTGGAAGCGGGACGCGCCTTCGGTCAGTTGGTGAAGCAGGGTTGGCAACCGCGGCGCACGATTATTCTTTGTAGCTGGGATGGCGAAGAATACGGCTTGATCGGCTCGACAGAGTGGGCGGAAGAAAACGCCGCCGAGTTACAACAGAAAGCGGTCGCGTATCTCAATGTTGACGTCGCGGTCAATGGTCCTAACTATGGTGTGTCATCGGTTCCTTCACTTTGGAGATTGATCCGGGCGGCAACGCGCGAGGTGAAAGACCCAAAGACCGGCAAGACGATCTATCAACAATGGCAGGATCGCGCCCGCGAGCAGCGAGGCGAACTCGATGAGGAATCAGAAGCGCGGATTGGCCCGCTCGGTTCAGGTTCGGATTACACGCCGTTCCTGCAACATCTCGGGATTGCGTCAACTGATATGGGCTTCAATGGCGATTATGGTGTCTATCATTCAGCCTACGACTCGTTCTATTGGATGTCGCATTTCGGCGATCCGGACTTTGTCTATCACGTCGCCGCGGCGCAGTTGTGGGGCACGATGGCAATGCGTTTGGCCGACGCTGACGGCCTGTCTTTTGACTACACAGATTATGCGAATCAGATACGCGAGTACTTCGATGACAGCACGCGGCTTGCGAAACATCGCCATCTCGAATCCTCGATTGATGAGAAATCAATCAATGATGCAGTCAAGAATTTTTCTGAAGAGGCGATGCGCGTTGAAAAAGAGAGACAGAAGCTGGTCGCTGACGCTGACAAATCATCCAGCTCGGCAGCAAAACTTCGCCGCCTGAACGACGCTTTGATGGGGGCCGAGCGCGCGTTCATCGACGAGCGCGGATTGCATGGCCGGCCATGGTACAAACATGAGATTTACGCGCCGGGAATTTTTACGGGCTACGCTTCGCAACCGCTAACTGACTTTCGACAAGCGATCGACGATCGCAATCTCATGGCGGAAAAAGAAGGTCTGGAAAGAATCATCGCAGCGATTGATCGCGCTACTGAAGTTTTGAGGAAGGGAAGGGAATAGCAGCAGTAGCCCGACCTTAAGGGAGGGCGTCGCCTAAGTCGCGTGATAAGCGCCCTCCCTTACGGTCGGGCTACTGCCCCGATCTTTCACGGCTTCTTTTTCTTCTTACCTTTGTCTGTGCCCGAATCTTCTTCCCGCGTGCCGGTTGCCAAATGCCCGCTGGCTTCAATTATTTCCTTCACGTTGTCGGCGACGCGCTCGATCGCGGCGACCTCGTCCGGATCAGTGATTCTGGTCTTCAATGAATTCAGTTGATTCAAATAACCATTCGCGGCCGTCGAAAGTTTGCGCAGCGAGCGTGAAAGCAGCGGGTTCCTGGCATCGCGACTGCTGACGTTATCGATGTTCGTGATCGCTTCGTCGAGAATTCCCGCGATGTCTCCCAACAGTTCGGCGTGCGTTCCTTTGGGTGGATCACCCCATTCGGGTTCATCTTTGACAAGTTTCTTCGCCGCCGGTTGCGCCGTGCCATTGATGATCGCGAAGCGCCGATCGGCTGCCTTGATGAAAACTTCGGTGCGCTTATCAAGCTCCTGATGGAAGCGAACGAGATCAGTTTCAGCGTCGGTCAGATGATCGCGCTGCTGGGCAGTCGCTGAAATCGCCAAGAGAACCGACATCGCGACCAGCGCTCCGCGCGCGATCAATCG
>QHXH01000748.1:0-1727 GCA_003222855.1 Acidobacteriota bacterium | reverse complement strand
TTCGGCGTCCTTAATATACAGCGCGTAAGAAGCGGGCGTGGTGCGGCGCATGACGGCCAGCCGGGGAATGTGCGGCCGCACGTCCATTTCAAAATGGCGGCAAATATCGCGGGTGCTGGTCTTGTCGCGATTCAGCTTCGAAATGTAATCACGCAAATCACCGATCAGCCCAAGATAACTGCCTACCTCTGCGGAAGCTTCATCGAATTTCTTCTGTTCAGTGAAATTTTCTGCATGTGCCAGGTGATCTTCGGCCAAAGTAATCGTCGCATGCAGCCGCGCTTTCGCATCTCGCGCCTCATCAAGTTGAGACCGCTCCGATCGCGAGACCAGGCGCATCGGCGGCGGCGCCGGCATCTGTGGTTGTTGGGCAGCAGTTGACGCAGAGAGTACGCAGGCTCCGATCACCTGCACAAGAAAAATCGATCCGTAGCGAAGCGGAACTGACATGGTTGTCGACAGTCAGCGAATGAACTTGATCAAGGCCTTTTTTGTTTCGCGCCCTCACCGCGCTGAATCTGCGCGCGCAGCACCGGCAGACGTAGATTTACTTTCTCGATCTCAAGTTTGTTGTTCGTTGGATCAGCATGCGACAAAAAATTCTGATACGCATTGAGGGCCTCTTTGTACTCTCCGAGATTATCATGCGCGGTCGCAATGAAAAAGTACGTTGCGGCAATCTCGGGCCGCGCCGAAGCGATCCATTCGTATTCGTGAATGCTTTCGGCGAACCGCTTCATTTCATAAAGGGCAAGCGCAAGATTAGCGTGTGCCGGATAGTCGTCCGGCAATGACGCGATGACGCCTTTCAAGATTGGTTCAGCTTCAGCGAACTGACGTTCCTGGATTAGCGCGGCGGCATATCCGGTCGCGTACTTCGGATTCTTCGGATCGAGTTGAAGCGCGCGTGAATAATACCCTTCGGACTTCAATGGATCGACCCGCCGATAAGCGCTACCTAACCGCGCAAGTAAATCTGCGTCCTGCGGATTGCGCTTGAGCAGGTCTTCCAGCGCGGCCCGCTCTTCGACGCTCGATCCACCTTCGCCGGCAAGTCCCGCGCGCAGCGCGATCACTTCGGGACGTTTGCGATCGTCTTCACTCAAGGCATCGAGCAAACGCAAGCTCTCATTGGGATTGCCCGCGCGGGCGAACATTTGCGCGACCTCCAGGACGATCGTGTAGTGTGTCTCTGAAATAATCGTAGGCTTAAAAGCTTCGAGATCCAGGAGCGCTCCCGCGCGATCATTCATCTGCAATCGCAGCTGTGCGCGATCGAGATACAACGCGTAGAGTTCTCGAGGCTTCATTTCAATCGCGTGCGTGATGCTCGCGACTGCAGCCGTAGTATCGCCCGCCGCGTTTTCGATATACGCGCGCCGGCGCCATGTTTGAAAAGTCGCATCACTTAAAGCCGTCGCCGTGCGCATAAGCTTCACCGCGTCAGTCAAGTCGCCGGCTCTTTGTCTTAATACAGCCAAGGCGACGGTCGCTTCTAAATTCTTATCATCGAGTTGGATGGCTTTGCGCAGCAGCGGCTCGGCTTCGGCGTCAGCATTTCCGGGAAACGCGAGAAAGCTTCCAAACTTCGCGTAGGGTAGAGCCCAATCCGGACGCTCAGTCACAGTACGCTTAAAACCTTCCATGGCTTCTGCTTTTCGATTGGCAGCGAGCAGCGCCATTGCTCTCTGAAATTCTGCCTCGGGAAATTCGGGCTTTAACTTGAT
>QHXH01000165.1 GCA_003222855.1 Acidobacteriota bacterium | reverse complement strand
AAACCTCGGGCCATGAGACTCTGCGGCGAATACTTCCTGCCCCTGCTTTACGATCGGCCGGCGCCGGCGTATGCGAAACAAGTCGCGCCCTGCTCTGGTGATCATGATAACCACGCGCAGACAGATCCGGTTAAAGAAACTCAACTTATTTTTGCGAACGTTATCGGCGGCGATGCCATTGGGGTAGAGCGACATAAAGCCTATACAGGCCATTGCATAGAAAAGCTTGCCGCTTAATGACATCCAGCTCAATGGTCCTCGTACGCGTTTGAATATCGCCTTTAGGCAATAAAATGTCCGCCAGCTCTCCGCGGCTTCGCGGGCCAGATCTTCGTTCGAAAGATGAGGAAGTTTCACCGTAAGTTCGGTGTGATCAAAGTCGAGCCAAAACTTATCCCGGATGAACTGCGCCGCGTGTTTCGGAACATAGCCGGTCTGATCGCGGTTCTTCAAATCCCGAAGCATTTCGTGATAATCCTTGGTCCCCGGATAGACGCTGTAGATCGGAAACTGTGCGAAGGCGGTTCCCGAGGCGACCGCGAACTCGCGCATCGTCTGCAGCGTCGCTACCGTATCACTCTCGAGCCCATTAATTATCGAAGCGAGAACAATGATGCCGTGGTCCTGGATCTTCTGAATTGCTTCAACCATGCGCTGGCCCACCGGATTCCACATCTTGTTCGCGTCTTTCAAACCTTCTTCGGTGAATGACTCGACCCCAATCAGCGCACCTCGCACCCGCATCTTGTCGTGCATCGCGTCGAGGTATTCATCGTCGCTGATCACTTCCGCGGTCATTTGGGTAAAAGCATAAAGCGAAGACGGCCCCGCCCGATCATATTCATCGAAGAGCCGCATGCGATCCTCTCGAACCTTCTCGAGCAATCGCTGTGTCCCGCTGTTTGTTTCGCGGGCTATGCGGCCGACCGTGGCTGGATTGAAATTGTCGTCGGCAAAGAAGACGTAGCGAAAACCCATCGCATGAAGCTCGTTGGCCTCTTCGATAATTTGATCGTTCAAGTGCATCCGCGGAGTCCGGCCTTCAGTGACCCACACCGAACAGAAGCTGCAATTCTCAGGACAGCCGGCAACGGTCTGGATCGAGCCCATCAAATACTTACTTGGATCCAAAAGGTCCCAGCGGGCTTTGACCATCTGCTCGCCCGGCACGCGGCCACCGTCGTACACGCGCTGAAGACGTCCATCCAAAGCATCCCTGATGATGTTGCTCCAGATCAGATCGCCGCCGCCCTTTACGACGGCGTCAGCGCCCATCTGCAGGGGCTCGTCGGGAAAAATCGTCGGATGAATACCTCCAACGATGACCGTTGCCCCGCGTTTCTTCGCTTCACTAACGACCCGATATCCGGGCCGGCAATTTCCCGTGTGGATGCCGACGCCTACGATGTCGCCTGGACCAACCTCATCAGGATTGAAGCGCGTGACCGGTTCGTCAATTATCACCGGATCGCCGACCAGGTCGGCCGGTGTCGCGCCTGCGATCACGAAAAGCCACCGCGGCGTAATCACGCTATAGCCAACAGTAGTGTTTGCCGGATTTACGAGAACGACTTTGCCCATGCAGGATCCCTTTTCTGTGAAAGTTTTATCGAAAGCAAAGTATCCGAATAGCGAAGCACTATACCTCTAACCTGCGGGATCGTCTACGAAATTGTCGCTGGTCATGGCAGATGATTCAGTGCCTCGCAATGCGTTAATGTATAATCGCCTGCGAACACGACAACTGAGAATTGCTGCTGGTTTGGATGCCCAAGCGCACTGATATCCATAAAATCCTGATTATTGGTTCCGGTCCGATCGTCATTGGCCAGGCCTGCGAATTCGACTATTCGGGCACGCAGGCCTGCAAAGCCCTGCGTCAGGAGGGCTACGAAGTGGTGCTGGTTAATTCGAACCCGGCGACGATCATGACCGATCCTGAGACCGCTGACAGGACCTACATCGAGCCGCTCACCGTCGAATCGATTTCCGCGATTATCCGCAAAGAAAAGCCCGACGCCCTGCTGCCAACCGTTGGTGGCCAGACCGCATTGAATTTGGCAATCGCGCTGGACGAGGCGGGGGTGCTGGAAGAAAACGGCGTCGAGATGATCGGCGCCAAGCGCGAAGCGATCAAAGTCGCGGAAGACCGTCTGCTGTTTAAACAAGCGATGGACGAAGCGGGCCTGCAGATGCCGCGCGGCGGATTTGCAAAGTCATGGGCCGAAGCTGAAGAGATTGTTAAGGAAACAGATTACCCCGCGATCATTCGCCCCAGCTTCACGCTCGGCGGAACCGGCGGCGGCACGGCATTCAATCCGGAAGAGTTCGAAGAGATCGTGCGCGGCGGACTGGCCGCTTCACCAATTCACGAAGTGCTGATCGAAGAATCGATTCTGGGCTGGAAAGAATTTGAGTTGGAAGTGATGCGCGACCTCGCTGACAACGTCGTCATCATTTGTTCGATCGAGAACTTCGATCCGATGGGCGTGCACACCGGCGATTCGATCACGGTCGCGCCGGCGCAGACCTTGACCGATCGCGAATATCAACGGCTGCGCGACATGGCGATTACGATCATTCGCAAAGTTGGCGTCGAAACCGGCGGCTCGAATATTCAATTCGCGGTCAACCCGGACAACGGGGAGGTGCGCATCATTGAAATGAATCCGCGTGTCTCCCGGTCGTCCGCCCTGGCCTCAAAGGCAACCGGCTTTCCGATCGCAAAGATTGCGGCCAAACTCGCGGTGGGTTACACCCTCGACGAAATTCCGAATGACATCACTAAGAAAACGCCAGCCAGCTTTGAACCGACGATCGATTACGTCGTGACCAAGATTCCGAAGTGGAATTTTGAAAAGTTTCGCGAAGCAGAGGACGTCCTTGGCACGCAAATGAAATCCGTAGGCGAAGTTATGGCCATCGGCCGCACGTTCAAAGAATCGTTATTTAAAGGACTGCGGTCGCTGGAAGCGGTCAAGCCTCTGCGACTGGAAGATGTACCCGACGACGAGCTGCAAAGGAAGCTCGCGCGTCCGAACTCGCAACGATTCTCTTACATCACTTATGCGCTGGAACACGGTTGGGCTATTGATGAAATATACCGCCTCTCGCGAATCGATCCGTGGTTTCTGGATCAGCTCAAGCAGGTGATGGAAATTCAACGGGAGGTTGAGTCGGTCGAACCTGCGATTAGTCGGGGCAGTAGCCCGACCGTAAGGGAGGGCTCCGTCTTGTCAGAACCGCCTGCGGTAGCGGGCGGGCCAAACTCAATACCCGCACTTGAAAACATCCCGATCAATGTCCTCCGCGCTTTCAAAGAAGCCGCGCTCTCCGATCGCCGCCTCGCCTACTTAACCAAACGCAGTGAAGATGAAGTGCGCGCCTATCGCAAGAGCCTCGGCTTAATTCCCGTCTACAAGCGCGTGGATACGTGCGGTGCAGAGTTCGAATCCTACACGCCTTATCTTTATTCGACTTACGAAGAAGAAGACGAAGCGCAGCCGACCGATCGCCAGAAGATCATGATTCTCGGTTCGGGGCCAAACCGCATCGGCCAGGGGATCGAGTTCGACTACTGCTGTTGTCACGCGTCATTCGCGCTGCACGAAGCGGGCTTTGAAACGATCATGGTCAACTGTAATCCGGAAACTGTCTCGACGGATTACGATACCTCGGATCGTTTGTATTTCGAGCCGCTCACGTTCGAAGACGTAATGAACATCGTCGATGTCGAGAAGCCAACCGGCGTTATCGTTCAGTTTGGCGGCCAGACGCCGCTGAATCTGGCGATGCGGCTGCATGAAGCCGGCGTGCCAATCATCGGCACTTCGCCTGATTCGATCGATCTGGCGGAAGATCGAAAACGCTTTGGCGCACTGTTGAATGAATTAGGAATTCCCCAACCCGAAAACGGAACCGCAACTTCGATCGAAGGCGCGCGCGAAGCTGCGAATCGAATTGGCTATCCGATACTCCTACGACCGAGCTATGTTTTGGGTGGCCGCGCGATGGCGATCGTCTATGACCAGGACACTCTGGACGATTACATGCGAACCGCGGTTGACTTCTCTCATGATCGACCGGTGCTGATAGATAAGTTCCTTGAACAGGCTGCTGAATTCGACGTCGATGCACTCGCCGATGACGGCGCCTGCGTAATTGCCGGCATTCAGGAGCACATCGAAGAAGCCGGCATTCACTCGGGTGATTCATCGTGCGTCCTGCCGCCAGTGCGCATCGCCGAAGAGCATCTTGAGACGATGCGTCACTACACGCGCAAGCTGGCCGCCGCTTTATCCGTCAAAGGCCTGATGAATATTCAGTTCGCAATCAAAGACGATCGCGTTTACGTGCTGGAAGTGAATCCGCGCGCCTCACGCACAGTTCCCTTCGTCTCGAAAGCGACGGGAGTTCCGCTGGCGCGCATTGCCGCCGTCGTCATGGCTGGAAAGAAGCTGAAAGATTTTGGTTTGCCGGATGAGCTGCGCGTCGATCGCTTTTACATCAAGTCGCCGGTCTTCCCTTTCCGAAAGTTTCCCGGCGTCGATCCGGTTCTGAGTCCGGAGATGCATTCAACCGGTGAAGTGATGGGCATCGGCGAGTCATTCGGCGAAGCCTACGCGAAGGCAATGACGGCGGCGGGCACCGAGCTGCCGCAAACAGGGACAGCTTTTATCAGCGTCAATGAAAGTGATAAGGGACAGGCAGTTGTGCTCGCGCGCCGATTGTCGCGTCTGGGTTTTCAATTAATGGCGACCGTCGGCACCGCGGCTCGTCTGCGCGAAGTTGGCCTCGAGTGTGCCACAGTTTTCAAAGTCAACGAAGGCCGGCCGAACGTTGCCGATCACATCAAGCAGGGCGAGATTGCTCTGGTCATCAACACGCCGCTCGGTCGCGCATCGCATTACGACGAACAAGCGATTCGCCGCGCCGCGCTGCAATACAATGTGCCGTGCGTGACGACCATGACCGGAGCGCAGGCGCTGGTTGAAGCGCTGGCTTCGCGAATGGATGGAAAAGAAATTAGTGTTCATCCGTTGCAGGAGTTGCATGCGGTTAGCGCGTCAGTACGTTGAAGCTTTCTCTGTGTCCTCTGTGGTTAATAAATGCGATGATGGAATTCACCACAGAGGACACAGAGAACACTAAACAATGAACCAGATTCGTGCAGTTGTGATCACCGTCAGCGACGCTTGCGCCGCGGGCGAGCGTAAAGATGAATCCGGCGCAGCTCTGGTCGAGTTGCTTACTGAACTGGGCGCTGAGATTGTCGCGAAGGTTGTCGTTAACGACGATCTCGAGCCGCTCGCGCACAAGCTGCGAGCTTACGCCGATCTAAAACATGTCAACCTAATCGTCACCACCGGCGGCACTGGTTTTGGTCATCGCGACAACACTCCCGAAGCGACGCTGCAAGCGTTTGAACGCGAAGCGCCCGGTCTCGCCGAAGCAATGCGCATCCAAACTCTCAAGAATAC
>QHXH01000757.1:468-3064 GCA_003222855.1 Acidobacteriota bacterium | reverse complement strand
ACTAACCTGGCGGCGCTGCGCTAAACCTGCCGCATAGTTGTGACAGTCGGAACAGCCGAGGCGTTGCCGCGCACCGTGTTGTGCATGACTGAAAGCGACACGAAAAGCCGGCGAATCAATCGGCGTGCGCGCGTAAGACTTCTCAGCGTGACAGACACCGCATGAGGCAAGGTCGCGACCATTCGCTTGCGCATTCGGTGTGTGACACGTGTAGCAACCATCGTGCGCGCCCACCCCCGCCGGAATGGACAACGCCACGCCGCGCCGCAGAGTAGAACTGTGACAGGCAATGCAAAACAACCCCCGCTTTATAATTCTGCTCTTCTCTGTGTCCTCTGTGGTCAATTCGCCCGTTATGCGATTGACACGATGGCAAACGTCTCCATAACATGCGATCTGAATTTGGTTAGACAAAGGGGTGTAATAAGATGACGCGAGTTCTGATCGGACTGATCATCGGATTTAGCGCGATCGCGATTGCGGTATTAGGTAGCTCCGCGCCCTCCTCAGCTTCATTCACCCAGCAAATCCCCAAAGAAAGCAAAGAGCAGCCGAAGAAAGTAAAGCTGGACAGCGACAGTCTCGACGATAAGTGGGGCGAAGTCGCCTTCGATCACGAAACGCACTCGCTCAAGAGTTACAATCCCGACGGCAAAACTGTAACCTCGTGCGTTTTTTGTCATCACATCGATCAACCAAAAGAAAGCCTTAAACCGCCCCTCACTACTTCCGAACGGCCCGTCGCGTTAACCGCGGATGTTTTGAAAGATGCGGCAGCCACGCCGGTGAAGACTTGCCGTGCGTGTCACCTGCAAGCCGGAGACGACAGCAAGCAGCTGCCTGTAGTTTTACCACATCAACTGCTTCGAATGTCACGATGCGGCGATCAAGGCCAAGCCGGAATTGGCAGCGAAAATTTCGGGTTCCGATCCCAAGGGCTGCGCTAAGTGTCACGTCGCGAAGTAAGTTTTCCGCGCACAAAAAATTAGCCGCAGATTAACGCGGATTTTCGCAGATAAGAATAGGCGTTTTCTGATCTGCGTAGATCCGCGTTCATCCGCGGCTGAAAGCTCTTGCCATCAATCCCGGATTCCAGTGCCGCTTGTCCTTGATGTGCTGCACGTGACAGGAAGTGCAGTTGGGTTTGTCTGCAGATATCACCTGTCGTCCGGCGCGCGTGTCGGGTTGTCCATTGTGGCACCTGGCGCAAGTTGTCCGCGGCGTTGCCAGATCAATCGGATCACGCGTGGCGTGACAGCTCGAACAACTCAACTCGCCCTCTTTGTTTCCCGCTAAGCCGGCCACCGCACGCACGCGATAGAGATGCACGGCGTGAAATTGCTTGCTGCGCCATTGGTCTTCAGTATCGCTGGGCAGACGCTCGAGCTTCAGCGTGTTCTTTCGCAAAGCCATTTCGCCGGAATCGAGACCTGTCCACTTCCAATGTCGATTCACGACTGGATAGCCAAATGTTCCGCCATGCGGAGTTGAAACGCTCTTGCTGTTGTAAATCTTTCTGTTTTGATCGCTGTGACATTCAAAGCAAGAAAGCAGCGCGCCAGCGATGGCATTAAAGGAGGCGCCGCGATGTTCAGCATGACAATCAACGCAACCAATGCCGGCATTCATATGCGGCTGAATGACCGTCGGAATGAAGCTTTCGGTCATGTGACATGATGAGCACTTTGTTTCCATGCTCGCGCGCAGCGCGTGACAGGAAGTACACGATCCCGAGTTGGCGTGATTCGCAATCGGTGGAGAGAGATTCATACTCGCACGATTATGTGCGTCAGAAATCGGCGCCGGCGCAAAGGCCGAAGCATAAAATAGCGCCCCGGCAATCGACACCAGCGTAATTGGAATTACGCCCCATAGCATCAGCGAGGCCGGCCAGCGCCGCTTCAGGTCAGTCGTGGGCGCCCATATCGATTGCGCTTTGCCGCTGGCCCGGCCAGATAAAGGAAACAGAGGCGATGGCTTGATCGTCTTCGTCGCCGCGGTAATTCGCTTGTCCCAAAAAACGTCGAGCGCCTTTGAACTTGCTTCCCCCGCTTTTGTCTTTCGCGGCGGCACTTTTCTGTGGTGAGCCGCGCCTTCTACACCGCCCGGCATCGTCTCACTCAGCATTTCTAATTGAGCGGTTGTCGGCAAGTCCCAAACGCCGGACACCTCGCGCCGCGCCATTGCGTCCACAGGCGATGCAGCAATTTGCAATGACACTTTCACTATCAACACGCCCTGCGCAAAATCGATGTTCAGCGCAAATGGGCCAATACCCACCACGTCACCATCGGCTAGTGCTTCGTACTCTTCGAGCTTCGCACCGTTGACCATGATGGGATTACCCGGCCGAAGGTTTCGGAGATAGTAATTGCCGTCAGCGTAGGTTATCCCGGCATGAAGCCGAGACACCGAAGGGTGGTTCAGAAGTAATTCGCAGATAGGAAGACGACCGATTAGCACACCTTCAGCGACGATCGTGATCCTGTCGACCTGCAGATCCTCGCGGACAATAATAAAGGTTGTTTCCATGCGGAGTTGAGTCAGTCCCGAGGGGTCAGAAACTATTTCTCATTTGACATTTGATATAATGTCC
>QHXH01000757.1:0-441 GCA_003222855.1 Acidobacteriota bacterium | reverse complement strand
AAATAATCCGTTCCTTCACCGAACGTTGAAAAAGACCACCTGCACAATGTGAACCACCATTAGCGCCAGCATCACGGAGGTCGAAATCACGTGTGGCGCGACCCAAACCTTCAACAGGCGATGAAGATGGATTAGCGCCTCTACGCGGCGCAGCGTGGCTGAGCGCTCGATCGCTTGCAGGAGCAGATTGCGCTGTTCCTTTTCCGGCGTCGAATTTATTTCTGCTTTGAAGTGCAGCCGCGCTTTGGCCAACGACATCGTTAATTCCTCGCGCCGGATGTATTGCCTCAACAGATAAGCAAGCGAGAAAAAGTGACGGCGCACCTTCCCGTCGATCAACCGGCGGGTTACTGCGTCGGTCTGGCCTGCGATCGTTCCGAGTTCGTCCCGCAGTTCCGCTCGCCGGCGTTCCAAATCTTCAATCAGCAAAGGATCACCTTC
>QHXH01000164.1:6846-7634 GCA_003222855.1 Acidobacteriota bacterium | reverse complement strand
TCGAGGAAGGGCCAGACTCTGGACAGCGGTTCAGTGCTTAACCAGCCGAGCGTCTCGCTCCGCATTAGCGCTACTACGTTTGGTAGCGCGACCAGGACTCTCGCGGCCCGTTCGGCCACGAATGACTCGGGATCATGCAGAGCCCTCAACAAGAAGGGATCAAGTGAGTGATTCTTTGAGCGTGCGATCGCGTCAACGGTCGCAGCGCGAATGATGGGCCGGCGATCCAAAATCAGATCGATGCCAACCTCGGGAGCGCTGACGAAAAATGCGGACAACTTGTTAACGGCTGCATCGCGTAGCCCCGCATCCAAACCATTTAGGTTCGCTACAATCGATTGCACTTCGTCGATGCGAGCCGGCTTGCTCTCCCTGATTGCGGCAGTACGTTCAGCTTCGAATGCCGTGAGTTTTTCGTTGTCTTCTTTGTCGTAGATCGTGAGCGATTGAATTACAGCGTGGAGGTAAGGTTCGATTTCAGCAATGTGATTTTCAGGCTCTGTGAAAACAACGGCGACTGCAACTGGTCCATCGACCGTGCACCATATGAGCCGCCTGGTTTTAGTGCCGTTTTCATCCGGTAACTCGAACATGATCTCGCGAGATTCGAGACCGGACATCTCAGTCTGTCGTGTCGATAACGAATCAGCGCTGCCAGGCAGGTTGCGCAACTGCTGGAGGATTTCGGCGGTGTAACTTTGAAGCGGCAAACCGTTGGGTATCTTTGCGATCGATACTTGCAGCAGCGCCGAATAAGGCCCGGTGAAGCGATAAGACTTTTCCTGGCC
>QHXH01000164.1:0-6564 GCA_003222855.1 Acidobacteriota bacterium | reverse complement strand
AAATTAATAACAGAAAAGCCAATCGCGGAGAAGTTTGTCGGTTGAAAAAGTGGCACGGGCGTCCTGCCCGTGAAATCACGCGCAAGATGCGCGTGCCACCTTAAACTGATCGCGGAGAAGTTTTGCGCGTGAGACTCGAAGCGTTAGAATGCTTGAGATCAAGCGGAGGAGTCATAAGTCATGCAATCGGGAATCCCTTTGACTGACAGCGGATGGTTTGGAAGATCAATGCGCTTAACGGCGGCTCTGCTGGCGTTTATCCTGTGTTTTCAAAGCACGTCCGCGTTCGTCTTAATCGCAGCCCAGCGTACTTCAAAAAAATCTCCGGCGATGACCACCGACGAGCGCGTCGCGCACGTGTTGTCTCGCCTCACGTTCGGCGCGCGGCCGGGAGATTTCGAACGCGTCAAAGCGATGGGCGTCGAAGCTTTCATTAATCAACAGCTCGATCCTGATTCAATCGATAACACCGCCGTAATTGCGAAGCTGAAGAGGTTGCCGACACTCGGAATGGCCACCCCGGTGATTATCGAGCAATACACCCCACCAAAACCGGTTATCACTCCGTCGCCTACAGTCGTAAAGACCGCCGAGAACTCGACGGCTCAGAAGCCCAACTTGATCAATCAAAATCAGGACGCGAGCAAGATGCCCGCGCCCGCTGCAATGCAAAACGAGATGCAGATGGATGCGAAGAAAGGTGACGCAAGCAGGATGGCAACGTCAGGCGAGAAGGCAGAAGCAGGCAAGATGCCTGCGCTCCCATCACCTAAACCAACGCCGCCGCCCAAAAACCCGCAGATGGTCGTTACTGAATTGCAGCGCGCGAAACTTTTGCGCGCCGTCTATAGCGAACAGCAGCTTTACGAGTTGATGGTTGATTTTTGGGAGAACCATTTCAGCATCTTTGCGAACAAAGACGACGACCGTTATCTGCTCACCGGATTCGATCGCGAAACGATTCGGCCTTTTGCGCTGGCACGCTTTCGAGATCTCCTCGGCGCGACCGCGCACTCGCCGGCGATGCTTTTCTATCTCGATAACTGGCGGTCGAGCGTCCCGCGCCCATATCCGGCAAAGGGAGAAAAACCGGCAGGCGTCGACGGCGGCTTCAACGAAAATTATGCGCGCGAGCTGATGGAGCTGCACACGCTCGGCGTCGACGGCGGATACACACAAAAGGACGTGCAGGAAATCGCGCGTTGCTTCAGTGGCTGGACCATTCAAAAGCCAAACGAGCAGGGTCTCTTTCTCTATCGGCCGGGATTGCATGATGACGGTGAGAAAGTCGTGCTCGGTCACAAAATTTTGCCCGGCGGCGGCATCGCGGACGGCGAACGCGTGCTGGACATTCTGGCAACGCATCCTGCAACCGCGCGATTCATTGCGACAAAATTGGCGCGCCGCTTTATCAGCGACGACCCGCCGCAACCGGTCGTCGATCGCGCGGCCGCAGTTTTCCTCAAGACGGATGGATCGATTCGCGAGACGCTGCGGGCGATCATTACTTCGCCGGAATTCTTTTCTACGTCGGCTTATCGCGCGAAGGTACGCTCGCCTTTTGAATACGTCGCCGCTGCCATGCGCGCAATGGGCGCGGAAACAGACGGCGATCGGCCGGTGCTGGATTTGATTGGCCGCATGGGCCAGCCTCTGTTTGGCCGCATCACGCCGGATGGTTATTCGGACCGCGCTGAGCAGTGGCTGTCGAGCGGCGCGATGGTCGTGCGACTGAATTTTGCCGGCGCGCTGGCGACAAATCGAATCAAAGGAACTAGTGTTAAGTTCGATCATTTGCTCAAGGGTGCCGACGAAAACAATCGCACATCGATCGCCAGCAAGCTGATCGGCTTAACTCTCTTCGGAGATGTGTCCGACCACACCCGCGCGGCTTTAGCAAAGGCTTTCGAATCCGAGTCGCCAGTCGTTTCCCCAGCGCCGCCCAACGTGCCCGTGGCGTTTGACGCGAAGGCTGGGCCGCCTCCGCCGGCGACTTACATTTCAGAATTAGTTACCCTCTTGATTGGTTCGCCGGAATTTCAACGTCGATAGATGCGCCGGCGAGGTGTCAGAAGCCCGACCGTAAGGGAGGGCAACTCTCATAATCAATCGTATGAGAGTCTGAGAGAGGCCCTCCCTTACGGTCGGGCTTCTGACACATTTTGCTTTGGATCGATCTTGCGACTAACGCCGCTCCTCATCTGCCTCAATCTTTTCTTTCAACCAATCGCGATCTTCGCGCAACGTCCCGCTACGGCCACCATCACGATCGACACCTCGCATCCTGTTAATCGCTTCACACCATCGCATGCGCTGGGCGCGGCGATCGATGGACACGAAAAAGGCGCGAACGACTTGCAACTGACCGGGCCCAACATCAACGCGATGTTGTCCGCCGGCTTCAAATCTCTTACTTATCGTTTGCGCACCGAGCTCGGCGGCGACGTGTGGCATTGGAACCCAAACGGTTCGTGGAGTGACGCGCTCAATCATGAAGGCTATTGGGTTTCCGACAGCAAACTGGGCGCGCCGATCTCTCTTTCGTATGGTTATCATCTGCCGCGCCGCGGGAACACGATCGATCAGGCAACAAACAATGATTATTCGCGAATCGATGATGGGGACCCGCAAAGCTTTTGGAAAAGCAATCCGTATCTCGATCGTCAATTTACCGGCGAGGACAACACACTTCATCCACAGTGGATCGTGATCGAGTTTGCGAAGCCTGAGTTGATTAACGCTGTTCGCCTGTTGTGGGGCGAGCCTTTCGCGACGAGATCTCAAATTCAGTACGGCAACTTTGATGATGTAAGCGAGATTGCTTTCAATTCACCCGTCACCTGGAAGAATTTCCCTGCGGGATTCATCATTCATGATCGCGGCGGCGACGTCTCACATCGCCTTTTGCGTGATGCGATTCAGGTGCGCTGGCTACGGATTTTGATGACCGAATCGTCGTATACAAGCACCACAAAAACAGATGACGTCCGCGATCGCTTGGGATTCGCGATGCGCGAAGTGCAAGCGGGCATCATCGATGACAAAGGCCGCTTTCACGATCAAATTCGCCACGGCAAGACGAGCCGAACGCAGACAGTCATTCACGTTTCGTCAACCGACCCGTGGCATCGCGAGTCCGATCAGGACAATGAGATCGAGCAGGTTGGCCTCGATCGAATCTATCAAACGGGGCTTACGAACAACTTACCGATGCTCTTGCCGACCGGTTTGCTGTATGACACTCCGGAAAATGCCGCGAACGAGATTCGTTACCTGCGCGCGCGCGGTTACAAATTCGATCAGATCGAGTTAAGTGAAGAGCCCGACGGCCAGTATGTTAGGCCGGAAGACTTCGGCGCGCTCTATCTTCAATTTGCCTACGCAATTCATCGTGTCGATCCGGCGTTAAAGCTTGGCGGGCCAAGTTTCCAGGAAATCCTGCCGGACATTTCGGGCCGCGCATTCCGAACTGACAACAGTGAATGGATGCGGCGCTTTCTTGATTATCTGAAGCGTCGCGGACGGGCGAATGATTATTCGTTCTTCTCGTTCGAATGGTATCCATTCGATGATGTCTGCGCACCCGCCGCGCCGCAACTCGCACGTGCACCGCGCCTGCTCGAAGATTCGTTGAAGGAGATGGAGCGGCATGGGGTGTCGCGAAACATTCCCTGGATCATTTCCGAATATGGCTATTCAGCTTTTGCCGGCCGCGCCGAGATTAACATTGAAGGAGCGCTGCTCAACGCAGACATTGTGGGAAAGTTTCTTGCTCTCGGCGGCGACCAGGTTTTCTTGTTCGGTTACACGCCGGCGGAAATGCTGCGCGAACTGCCGTGCACCACCGGCAACAACATGCTGTTTTCAATGGATGAAAACGGCAACATCAAGCATCGATTCGCAACTTACTTTGGCGCCAGGTTACTGACGCAGCAGTGGCTCAAGCCCGGCGACGAAACGCACGAACTTTATTCAGCAAAGTCAGATGTCCGGGACCTGAGCGAAAATGCGCTTGTCACCGCTTATGCCGTCCATCGCCCGGATGGTCTGTGGTCCGTGCTGTTGATTAATAAAGATCCAAAGCAAGCTTTCGATGCAAACCTGATCTTTCGAATCGATCCGCGAGGGCCCAATGCGGCCATGCAGGGGCCCATCGATGTGTATCAATATTCGGAACAGCAGTACCTGCTCGGAGGACCTGCCAAAGATCCATACCCGATTCGAGCAGAAGACCCGGTTCATAGAGTTATCGAATCGCCGTCCGCCAGGGTCACACTGCCGCCATATTCTCTAACCGTTGTTCGTGGCGTGCTCGCACATTAGAGCAATCGATTGTTATCCACCGGCGAACACATTCGGTTTTTTTGACATCACAGCATCCTCAGCGTAACGTGCGCTTAAATTCTCGGGCAGTCGTAAGGAGGCTTCGTCATGTCCAGAAACCTTCCCTTCTCGTTTCGATCGACGAGACTAACCCTGACCTTAGCCGTGCTTCTCCTGGCCGTCGGAAGCGTTGTCGCGCAATCTGACGTCAAAGAAAAAACACGGCCGGTGGCCGTCGCAAACCTTTTCGCGCAATCTAATGTCAAAGAAAAGACACGGCCGATTCTCGATGTCCAGGGCAACAAGGTTTTTTCAAAAACCGAATTGACGGATACGGCTAATAAGTATCTGGACCTCTGGGCTACGAACGGTCATAAGTATGACCCCTCGGAACTCGACTACTGCCTCCACATATTGACGAACCTCATAAGATCTCGTGGCTATTTGCAAGGTAAAGTGGACAGAGGGAAAGTCGAAGAGACAGAAGATGGTTCACGGGTAGTTCTGGCCGTAGAAGAAGGCCCGCTCTATCGGGTGGGCGAAATGAAAATCGACGGCGCGCGAGTCTTTTCACCGGAACAGGTTCGTGACACGATTGGATTGAAAACGGGCGATGTCGCAAACGGCCAGGCTATCAGCGAAGGATTATTCGAGCGGCTGAAAGCTTCCTATGGCAAGTTCGGATACATCCAGTACACGGCGGACATCCAACCAACTTTCCATGTCGAAGAAAATGCGTCGGAGGGCGTTGCCGATTTCGACATCACGATCGACGAAGGTGCGCAGTTTAAAATTCGGTCCATAAAATTTGCCGGCGGCGACGAACAGTCAAGACAGTATCTGAGACAACAGTTGTTGTTGCTTCGCGAAGGCGACGTTTTTGTCGAAGACTTACTGAGGGAAAGCGTCAAGCGGATAAACGACACGCGCCTTTATGATCCGATCGATGCCGATAAAGACGTTGATTACCGAACGGATGAAGAAGCAGCGCTGTTGGATCTGACGATCCGTTTGAAAAAGACTGGCGCGTCTGCTGCCAGTCGGTGAACGGCGTCTCTAAATAAGCTCGTCAAACTGAGCGTCCCGAACAGCGTTCGCTACTGTTTCAATCTCTGCCGACATCGATCGATCGATTGTCAGCCGGGGCACATCGCGACGAACAATCTCAACGGCCCGCTTTACGCCTTTACCCGGTTGCAACGGCGCGCGGTATTCCAAACCCTCAGCCCCACAGATCAATTCAATCGCCGTGATCATTTCTGACAACCCAACGATCGAGCGCAACTTGGTCGCTGCCGTCATGCCCATCGAAACATGGTCTTCTTTGCCGCCGTCCGTCGGAATGTTGTCGATGCTCGCCGGATGGGCCAGCACCCTGGCTTCGTTCAAAAGTGAAGCCGCAACGATTTGCAGCATCATAAAACCTGAAGCGGATCCTGGATGCGAGGTGAGAAACGGCGGCAAGTCATCGTTCGCATCAGGATTGACCAGCCGATCGATGCGCCGTTCGGTGATGCTCATTAAATCCGTCAGCGCCATCGCGGCATAATCGAAGGCCAGCGCGAGTGGCGCGCCATGAAAGTTGCCGCCGGAGAGCACCTCGCCCGTGTCCGCGAACACCAGCGGATTGTCAGTCGCGCTGCCGCTTTCAATCTCGACAATTTCTCGTGCGTGGGCGAGCGCGTCGCGAACTGTTCCGTGCACCTGGGGCATGCAACGAAGCGAGTACGCATCCTGCACGCGCGGATCGTTTTCGAGGTGCGACTCACGAATCTGGCTCTCCTGCAACAGTGCGCGCAGGTGAGTTGCGACTTCGATTTGTCCGCGATGGGGCCGCGCCGCATGTATTCGTTCATCGAAAGCGACCGGGGTTCCTCTTAAAGCCTCCAGGGTCATGGCGCCGGCGACATCAGCGATCCGCGTGACTCGTTCTGCGCGCCAAAGAGCAAGACCGCCAACAGCCGCCATCGCCTGCGTCCCGTTGAGCAGCGCGATGCCTTCTTTCACCTCGAGTTGTAATGGTTCGATCTGCGCACGTTCTAACGCAGCGGCGCTGGCTAGTCTCTGACCATCAAAGAACGCTTCGCCTTCGCCGATCACTGTCCGGGCCAGATGGGCCAGCGGTGCGAGATCGCCGCTCGCGCCCACCGAGCCTTTCTCAGGAATCACCGGCGTCACTCCCCGGTCGAGCATCTCGATCAGCTTTTCGATCAGGACAGCGCGGCAGCCGCTATAACCCAA
>QHXH01000163.1 GCA_003222855.1 Acidobacteriota bacterium | reverse complement strand
CCGCTTCGGCAGTAATGATTGTGACGCAGAGAACTTCTGCCAGCGGCGGAGACAGTATTCTCGATGACCAGTTATCCCAGGTTCTGACCCAACACGGGTTCACGGGGAGTGTTGGCTCGTCGCTCGAGCGGAGGTTAGGCCGTAGAATCGACAACCAACTCGCCGACCTGGGGCGCAATCTATTCCACGACACAATCGTGGGCCTCAATAACGACAACTCCTGTTCAGGCTGTCACTCGGCGACGGCGGGATTTGGCGATACGCAGTCGATCGCCATAGGCATTGAGAACAACTTCATCGTCGGGCCGGAGCGAACCGGACCGCGAAACCAGCGGCGCACACCGATGGCCGCGAACACGGCGTTCTTCCCGAACCTGATGTGGAACTCGCGGTTCGCCTCGCTGTCGTTCGATCCCTTCGACAATAGCCTCGGGTTCATGTTCCCGCCCCCTGAGGGCCTGACGCTTTCCGACAAGTCACATCTGCTGGTTGCGCAGGCGTTCATCCCGCCGACTGAGCGGGTGGAGGCGGCGGGCTTCGTCGTTCCCGGAAACAACTTCGACATCCGCGCTGAGGTCATCCGCCGGATCAATGACGTGCCTGAGTACCGCAAGCTCTTCGGTAAGATCTTTCCTGAGGTGAAGGCAGGAGGCCCGATCACCTACGACATGTTCGCGCAGGCGATCGCCGAGTTCGAATTCACGCTGGTCTTTGCCAACGCGCCGCTTGACCGGTTCGCACGCGCTGAGAAGAACGCCTTGTCCGACGATCAGAAGCGAGGCGCGCTGCTGTTCTTCGGCAGCGCCAACTGTGTCGCTTGCCACGCCGTCTCAGGGCAGTCGAATGAAATGTTCAGCGACTTTCGCGAGCACGTAATCGGAGTGCCGCAGATCGCACCGGCGGTGGGCAATCCCGCGGCGGGTAATGTGACCTTTGACGGTCCCGGAAAGAACGAAGATTTCGGGCTGGAGCAGGTGACCGGCAATCCTAATGACCGCTACATGTTCCGCACTTCGCCAATCCGCAACGTGGCCCTTCAGCCGGCTTTTTTCCACAACGGTGCGTTCACCCGGCTCGAAGACGCCATTCGCTTCCACCTCAACCCGGCCGGGCAAGCACCCGGCTACGACCCGACGGTGGCGGGCGTGGCGCCGGATCTGCGCGGCCCCCGAGGGCCCATTGCACCGGTGCTGGCGCGGCTTGATCCGGCAATGACGACGCCAATCAATCTGTCGAATGATGAATTCAAGGAGCTGGTAGATTTCGTCCGGAACGGCTTGCTCGATCCGAAAGCCAGGCCCGAGAACCTGCGCAAGCTGATTCCGCGGCGCGTGCCCAGTGGCAGGCCGATCCAGATCTTCCAATAGCGGGGCCGGTTGGGTGGACGGAAAAGTCGCACTGACAAGTCGGGAATTATGGTGAAGCCTGAAGTGGGTGTTCTGAAGGAGGATCTTATGTTCGGACGAATCACAGTTTTTCTTTACGGCGTGGTTTGCTACCTAATCTTTTTTGCTACTTTTCTCTATGCCATCGGATTTATCGGCAATGTAGCAGTTCCCAAGTCAATTGATTCGGGGCGGCAAGGCCCGTTGCTTCCTTCGTTGCTGATCGATGCTGGACTGCTCGGACTATTTGCGATCCAGCATAGCGTGATGGCGCGCCAATGGTTCAAACGCGGCTGGACTCGAATCATCCCTGAGCCTGCCGAACGAAGCACCTATGTGCTGTTGTCAAGCCTCTTGCTCTTGCTTCTCTTCTGGCAATGGCGGCCAATCGGCGGCGTTATCTGGAGCGTGCAGCAACCCGTCGGTCGGATCTTACTCTTTACGGTATATGCCGCTGGATGGCTCACTGTGCTGGGAAGCACCTTCGTGATCAACCACTTCGATCTTTTCGGTGTCCGGCAGGTTTACCTCTATCTGCGCGGCCGGCCGTATACGTCGATTGGCTTTAGAACCCCAGGGCCATACCAATACGTCCGGCATCCTCTTTACCTGGGATGGCTAATGGTGTTCTGGGCAACGCCAATTATGACATTGGCCCATCTGGTATTTGCCATAGCGACGAGTGGCTACATCCTGCTGGCAATTCAATTTGAAGAGCGCGATCTGGTGCGGTTTCATGGGAACGCGTACCGCAGTTATCGGCAGCGAATTCCGATGATCATTCCTTTGCGGTTTAGGAGAAATAGACCAACGGGCCTCACAGCAAGCGACAAAGTCAAGACACTCTCTGGAAACTGTCCTTAAAGCGGCTCAGAGTTCGGCCTTTGATCCCTTGCTTCGAAACGCAAAGGTGAAAACTCGAGTCCCGAAATCTAAATTCGACACAGGCAGGGCTGCGAGGACCTTTTTTATCTTTTCAGGCCTTCAAGACGTTTCGTTCCAGGGCAAACCGGCGGGAAGTTTTTGGGAAGCTCCAGTGAAGTCCGCGGAAGACCGGATCGTTAGGAGGCTCTTCGAAATTGGTATTCAGAAAGGAGACTCAGATTATGATTGAAACAATTCCCAATACTTGCCGGCGCGTAATACTTGCCGCGTTGGTCCTGGTCGCACTCCTGGCCGGTGTAATGACTGCCCGGCACGGCGCCACCCGAACCGCACAAGATCGATTCCAGAAAAAAGAGCGGGACGGCGAGCGGGCAAAATTTCTTTTCGTCTGGGCCGGAGATCAGGCACGGACAAATCCCGATTTCCTGACTGTGGTCAACTTTGATGAAGATTCCCGGGATTACGGCAAAGTCATCAACACCGTTCCGCTTCCAGGTCCGGGCGCAACCGGCAACGAGCCGCACCACGTAGGGCTCTCGCGCGACGGCAAAGTCCTCGCTTGCGGAGGGCTCCTGAGCGTTCTTCGAGCACAGAAAGAGATCTTCTTCTTCGATGTTTCAAATCCAGCGGCGCCCAGATTTATCTCGGCGGCCGATCCACCGCTGTCGGCTGTTACGGACGAGTTTTACCCCCTGGCAAATGGAGGTTTTCTCGTAACGATGATGGGCGGCGCCGGAGGTGCGCATCCGGGCAGAGTCGCCGAATTCAACAAAGACCTGCAGCTGGTGAATGAACATCCGCAGATGCCGCCGATGGATGGTTTCAATCCCCACGGCATCTCGGTGCGGCCCGAGATCAACCTGATGGTGACCAGCGACTTCATCTGTCCTTCGACGACGTTACATGCAATGCCTGGTGGCCTGGATCTGCGCGGCAGTGTAAGGGTTTGGGATTTCCAGAACCGGCGTATTTTGCGCACCATCAACATTCCGAATCCCGCAGGCACGATCGATGTGAAGTTGATCCCCGAAGATGAAAAGGCCCGAGCTTTTACAGCAGGCATGACCGACGATCAGCTCTACTTGATCGATACGCGGCGCGGGACCGCAACTTCGGTCTTTGACTTCTCCACCATCGCCCCGGGCGGATGGCCGCAGCTCATGCGCATGACCAAGGATGGCAAGCGCCTGTTTATCTCAATGAACATGGCCGGCAAGATCGTCATGTTTGATACCTCAAATCCCAGCCACCCGAAGGTATTGAAAGTGCTGGATCTGGGAGCCAACTCTGGTCCGCACTATATCGCGCTCACCGCGGATGAAAAACGGCTGGTCATCTCGGACTATTTTTTGAATGAAGATGAAGCCGGCAAGGTCCACGCTGAAGGTGATCACATCGTCCACGTTGCACAGGTCACGAACAAAGACCTGATGCTCGATTCCAGGTTTCGGCTTGATTTCAATACCGCCTTTGCCACCGGTCCGGCGCGACCGCATGGCATGGCATTCAAATGAGATGCAGGGTTAGACGTGCCGGCACGCGAAGCACCGGCAGGTTCCCCGCAACTCTTCGCACCAACTGTCGAGTATGGCCCGGCTTCGCTGATGGGTTATGAACTGCAAGGAGTTTTGAAGATGAAGAGCTACCAGTACCACGCTTTGATTCTCGTCATTACGTTCTCGTTCTCAAGTCTGCTCTCTAGTCCGATGGTGACGAGAGTCAGAGCTGGGGAAGACAAGACAACACCACTGGTAGATCAGAGAAATGACGTGCCCGCGCTCGATGCAAACCGGCATAACAGTTCGATAGCCGGTCTGCTCTCAGAACGGGCGGCGCTGCCGGCTCTGGCTGTGGCAGGAAGACCCGAGCCGGCTGCGCCATCGGCGATGGCAGGGCAGACCTTCACGGTCAATTCCACCGCTGATCCGGGCAACGGTGTTTGTGATGCCGCTGAATGCACTCTGCGCGAGGCGATCACGGCGGCCAACGCGGCCGCGGGCTCAGATACCATCACCTTCAATATCCCTAATCCCGGCCCGCACACGATCACTCCGCTTTCACCTTTACCGGCCATTACCAGCCCCGTCGTCATTGACGGCTATATGCAGCCCGGAGCGATCGCGAACACGCTGGCTGACGGCGACGACGCAGTGCTGATGATCGAGGTGGATGGATCGCTCGGAAGCACGTTCGGTTCGCCTTCGCTACTTTCGATCAGTGCCGGGAGCAGTATCGTGCGCGGCTTGGTCATCAACCGCGGCAGCGCCTTGTATGCGATCAGCTTAGATACGAACGGCGGCAACACCATCGAGGGTAACTTCATAGGCACAAACGTCGCGGGCGATGCTGTCCTGGGCAATAATCAGGGAGTGATAATCCAATTCGGCTCGTCCAATAACCTCATAGGCGGCCTGACGCCTGCTGCGCGCAACATCATCTCCGGCAACAGCGATGGCATCTCACTCAGCGGCGGGCCGGGAAACATAATAGAGGGCAACTTCATAGGCACGGACCATACTGGCAGCAATGATCTGGGCAACACCATCGGGATCGGCGTTACCGCAAGCAGCAACAACACAATCGGGGGAACATCGGCGGGAGCGCGCAACGTGATCTCTGGCAACGGCACAGAGATTAGGATGCAGGCCGATAACAACCTGATACAGGGTAATTACATTGGCGTAAGCGCTACGGGCGGCGCCTTCAACTACAGTAACGCCAGCGTCCTCGCCATTAATATATTCAGCTCAACGGGCAACACCATCGGCGGCCCAGCGCCTACGGCTCGCAACGTTATCTCCGCTCATAGCATAGGCATCAGCCTCAACACCACGCCATCAACCACCGTGCAAGGCAACTTCATAGGCACGGATGCTGCGGGCACGGCTCGGTTGGGCAATACGAGCATAGGCATCAATGTGCAGGCTTCAAATAACACTGTGATTGGCGGAACGGCTACGGGCGCTGGCAACCTCATCTCAGCCAACGGCACAGGCATCCAGATTGCTCCGGGTTCGGGAACAGCTATTCAGATTCAGGGCAATCTCATCGGAACTGATGTTAACGGCACGGCAGATTTAGGCAACACGGGCGATGGCGTATCAATAAGCGATTCCGCTTTCGCGGCTAATATCACAATCGGAGGAACGCTTGACGGAGCGCGCAACGTCATATCGGGCAACGATCGAGACGGCATAAGTCTGCGCGGCGTGACGGGGACTGTCGTGCAGGGCAACTTTATCGGGACGCAAATCGATGGCGTGAGTCCGCTCGGGAATGGTGAGCATGGTCTGAATCTCGTCCAGACTTCCGGTAACACTATCGGCGGTACGGCAACAGGTGCGGGAAACCGCATTGCCTTTAATGGCGCCGCCAGCAGCTCCGGCGCCGGCATCATCATTGATGGCAGCACCGCTATTAACAACTCCGTGCGTGGCAACGCCATATTTGCCAACACCAGCAACGGGACCTTGCCAAATCGGGGGCTTGGCATTGATCTCGCTGCTGACGGCCTGACGGCGAATGATCCAAATCCGTCAGGTTGTCCTGCCGATGGTGACGCCGGCCCCAACAACCTGCAAAACTTTCCAGTGCTCTCTTCAGCTGTCAGCGGCGGCAGCACAACGACCATCACCGGGACGCTCAACAGTGCGGCCGGCACAACCTTTACGATTGACTTCTACTCGAGTTCGATCTGCGACCCCTCGGGCCGGGGCGAGGGCCAAACCTTTCTCGGCTCAACCACAATCACTACCGACAGCAGTTGCAACGCAAGCATCAACGCGACGCTCGCCGTGGTTGTGCCAGCCGGAAACGTGCTCACTGCTACGGCGACGGATCCTA
>QHXH01000750.1 GCA_003222855.1 Acidobacteriota bacterium | reverse complement strand
TACTCCACCGGTGAAACCAATCACGGCTGCTTCAAAAAAGAAGATCAGTTTTATTTCGCGGTCCTCGGCGCCAATCGCTTTCATAATTCCAATCTCGCGCGTGCGCTCGAGGATGGACATGATCATCGTGTTCGCGATACCGAAGCTGGCGACTAATAATGAAATTCCGCCCAACAATCCCAGGACTGAATTGATAATCAGGAATACGGTCCGAATCTGATCCAACTGATCGACGATCGAAAAGCTTCCCAACCCAAGATCCGTCAGCCGCTTGCGCACGTCAGTCAGTGCGACGGGATCGTTAACGCGCACCAGCGCCGAAAAATAACCCGGTGATTGATCTTCGCCAATGGCGCCGTTCTCACGCGCCAACGCCATGATCACGCGGGCCTGTTCTCCCAGATGTTCATTGGCCCACTGATGGGCTGCCGGCAACGGAACATAAATATCCGCCGTCGGCATCAGTCCCCGCGAAGGGCCTGGCCGCCCGTCTTGTTTCGGGTCCGCGAGAACGCCTACGATGCGAAAGGTGCGCGCGACTACTACAGACCCTTGTGGCCTGGTATCTTGATCCTCTTCTCCGAGTGGCAAGCCGAAAAAACTCTCCGATTCATTGCCGGCCCCTTGCTTCTCTTTTTCGCTGGTCGGCGGTGCTAGAAACTCAATTGTCTTTCCAATAGCATCGGCGGAAGATGCGTAACCGGAGATTCGCACAGTGTCCTCGCTGATGACTGCTTCGTCACTGTTTGCCGCGGAAATCATTTGGCCGGCGGCAAAATCCTTGAAGCGAGACGAAGCGTTTGGCACGCTTGCACCGGCAACCGAGTGACTAAACACCTTGCCGTTCGAGCGACACTCAACGCTAAAGCCAATGAACGGCTCGACGTACGAGACGCCCGGGAGCTTCGCTATTTCCGCAATTGCTGCATCATCAAGAATCCGCGTCGGCGTGACGTTCGTCGGCAGTCGCGGTCCCTGGTTATCGCCACCGGCTCGACGCGCGCCCGACGGTCGGTCAAGACTGCCGGCAGCAACGGCGATGCTCTTGCCAAACACCGTCATCTCGTTGAATAGATCCAGCGCCTTGAAGCGCGACAGCAGGTTTCGCTGCAAGCCCAAACCAAACGACACCATCGTGACAATCACGGCGACGCCGACGATGACCCCCATCGATGTCAGCGTCGCGCGCAGCTTGGCTTCGCGCAGGTTACGGAGAGAGAGTTTGAGTAGGTCTAAAAAAGGCATCCCGGTAAATGCGGTCAGTGCGCGACTTAGATTAGCCTAGTTTTGTGCATGTCAGAAGCCCGACCATAAGGGATGGCAACTCTGCAAATGAGGCACTGAACCATACAACTCACACCCTGACGCGGTAAGAAGGCGAGACAAACCTCAAGAAGCACTAAGCCCCAAAGGCGACCTCACTTGAACCCGTCTTGCAAGACAACAAAATCTGTTAGAAAATCGGAGAATTAAAAAGATGTCAAACCCCAGAAGTATCTTTACGAAAATCAGTGTGGCCGTCGCCATCGTCCTCGCCGTTGGCACCGCAGCCGTTGCGAAAAGGCATTCTGACCCTGCTTTTTCAAACATCCATATTCGAAACTTTGGCAAGATGGACGACCGCTTTTATCGCGGCGCCCAGCCAGAT
>QHXH01000162.1 GCA_003222855.1 Acidobacteriota bacterium | reverse complement strand
CCGCTTCTCTAAGAACGCGCGCACGCCTTCGCGTCCGTCTTCAGATTGGAAGCAACGCAGTTGCGCGTCGACTTCGTATTGCAGCATCTGCTCCAGCGAATCGTGTTCACTCGCATAGACCGCTTGTTTGGCCGCCGCGATCGATACTGCGGGCCCCTCACGCAGACGCTCAGCCAGTTTGCGTGTCTCATCCGCCAAATCTTCGGGCGCGACGACGCGATTGATTAGGCCGAGCCGCAAAGCGGTGTTTGCGTCAATTGCATCGCCTAAAAAGAATAGTTCACACGCGATGTTCGACGGAACCATTCGTGGCAGGAAATAACTGCCGCCCCAATCAGGATGAAAGCCGAGCTTGACGAAGGACTGGCTGAAGGTTGCAGTTGAGGAGGCGATTCTCAAATCACACGCGAGCGCCAGATTGAAGCCGGCGCCCGCGCACGCGCCTTCGATTGATGCGATTACCGGTTTAGTCATCTGCCTAATTGTGAGAATCACGCGGCGGGCAGCACCGAGCAGTCGAGCGAATTCTTCCATATCGTTACGCTCGACGAGCTCTGCCATGAAATGCACGTCGCCGCCTGCGCAAAAGGCGCGCCCTTCGCCGGCAAGTACTACGACACGCACATGCGGATCGCTGCCGGCTTCTTCCAGCGCTTCCGCCAAATCGCGTCGCATATGTCCCGCGAGCGCATTCAATCGCTCGGGCCGGTTCAGCGTGATCGTGACGATGCAGTTGTCTTCCGTGACTTTGATTAGTTCGTCAGACATATGAAGTCAGAACCGCCTGCGGTAGCGGGCGGTTAATTTCTAGTCATGAAGAGACCGGCTACATGAGAGATCGACCACCCGCTACCGCAGGTGGTTCTGACCTACTTCCCTTTGAAGTTCGCTTTCCGTTTATTGACGTACGCGTCCAATCCTTCTTTCGCATCTTCAGATTGAAATAGTTGCTGCTGCAATTCGCGTTCGAGCGCCAGCGCTGACTCAAACGGCATCTCAGCACCCGTCTGCACCGCGCGTTTGATTCCGCCCACTGCGCGCGACGCCTTGTTCGGAGTCGTAAACTGGCGTGCGTAATCCATCACCTGCTTCATGAAATCCGCGCCCTCACTGGCGTCGACAATCTGGTTTACCAACCCCAGCGCTTCGCCTTTTTCAAAATCGANNATCGAACAACTGGCCCAAGGCCATCAATTCGATCGCTTTCGATTTGCCGACGAGGCGCGCCAGACGTTGCGTGCCGCCGGTTCCCGGCAGCACCCCCAGCGAAACTTCCGGCAAACCCATCTTGCCGGCATTGCGCCGCGCCACCCGCAGATCCGCCGCCATTGCGACTTCCAATCCGCCGCCGACGCAGTGGCCATTGATTGCCGCGATGACGAGTTTTGGTGTTTGTTCAAGTCGCGAAAGAGTTTCGTTCGCGTGCAAACAAAAGTAATACTTGAACTCAGGCGTCACCTCGCTCAGCATCTGGATATTCGCACCCGCACAAAAGAATTTTTCGCCGCTGCCGGTAATCACAATCACCTGCGCGCTCTCATCCATTCTCGCTTCGAGGATGCGGGCGTCCAGTTGCTCCATCATCTGATACGAATAAGTATTCGCCGGCGGATCGTTGAGTGTCACTATGGCTACTCCGTCGCCGACAACGTACTCGATCAGATTTTTCTTTGCCATTATGGTTTCCGTATTCATATCCGGCCCTGGCGAAAGCGAACACGAACCACTAAATCACACCAACAAACGAAACACACACCAGATTCTTTTCATGTGAGTTAGTGGTCGTTCTTTTTCCTCATAAGAGCTGTAATGATATTCAAGCCGTCCGCCAGACGCTTACCTTTTCAGTCGTCCGCGAGCCTGACAGTGTAACCGGCTCGACTGATGAGCAAAGAAAACCGCTCAAGAACAACCGCGTAATATTATCGACCAGCTGGTTTACCGACAACTTGCCCGCGGGATCGTACCAGTTGTAGATCCAGTTCATCATGCCGAACAGGGCATAGGTCGCTACGGTAAGATCGATTCGTCCGTTGCGATTGGAAATGCTGGTTGCCCTCCCTGACGGTCGGGCTTCTGACACGGTCGATTCCTGAATGTCTCGCAGAATCCTGCGCGCAAGCTTCGCGTACTTTTCTTTCCTGGTCGACACCTTCGCGTGCAAGTCGCCTGCGAGCGATTCAGCTTCGTGCGAAAGCACCTTCATCTCGGCCATGTTCGCGGCAAAGAATGAAAGGTGATTGTCGATGAAGATGCGCAGCTTCTCAAATGGATCGCTGACTCCCCGGATCCGCTCTTCAACCCGCTCGAGCACCCGCCCGAAACAATGATCCTGGATCAGAAACAGTAACTCTTCTTTTGATTTGCAGTAATGATAGAGGCCGGCCAGGCTCACGCCTGTCGCGCGCGAGATATCACGCATCGATGTCGAGTGATAGCTTTTCTCAGCAAAAATACGCGCGGACGTGCGCAGGATCAGTTCGAGCTTTTGATCGTGACGGGATAAATCGTTCGTCATACCAGTTCGACGAAATCAGCCGCAGATGAACGCGGATTTACGCAGATAAGACAAAAGAAGGGGGCCGCCTCTGTCATTCGGAAGTTTTGATCTGCGTCTATCTGCGTTCATCCGCGGCCAATTACAATCGCACATACTCAAACTCGAATGGCTTGCCTTTGATTCCCGTCGCCGGCGGCGCGATCCAGTTCGCGATCTTGCCAACTTCAGTTACGGGCTTCATTAAGCTGCGCACATATTCGCGGTCTTCGATCGTCGGCAACCACTCCGATTTCGCAGCTTCGAATTCTTCTTTCGTAATCAGATTCCCTTCGAGATCGAAGCAGTGGCCGGAGTATTCGCCCACGTGCCGGTGAAAGCGAAGGTTAGGCAGATAAAGTCGCTCGCTTAATCCTTCGTCAGCCAGCGCTCTGTTCCAGCGCGCCAGGCCCTTCTCGCAATCCTTTACGTATTCGCCGCGCAGAATTTCATTGAGCGCATTTCGCAGAGGCACTTCGCGTGGAAGTAACTTTCCATCCTGCACGACGAGCAACGTGAACGAGCCTTCAGCCGCAATATGATCAGTGTACTGCTCCTGCTCTTTGAATCTTCCTTTCAAGCCGGCAGCGAAAAAGTCGGCCGAATTCGAACTGATCTCGCCGCCAAACAGATCGAGCGAATAGCTGAACCAGAAATTGATGTACTTCTGAATGATTTCCAGCGGAATGCCGCCTGGTTCGCGCACATCTTCGTTTGGATTTTGTTTCATCAATTGCGCGGTGCGTTTGACGACGCGGCTCAGCCCCGTGTCGCCAACAAACATGTGATGCGCTTCTTCGGTCAGCATAAAACGGCAGGTGCGCGCCAGTGGTTCGAATCCCGATTCCGCCAATGCCGACAACTGATACTTGCCATCGCGATCGGTGAACATCGTGAACGCATAGAAATTGAGCCAGTCATCGCACGGTTGATTGAATGCCTCAAGAATGCGCGGCTTGTCGGGATTCCCGCTGCGCCGCTCGAGCAACGCATCCGCTTCGTCGCGACCGTCGCGGCCGAAGTAGCCGTGCAGCAAATAAACCATCGCCCAAAGATGACGGCCTTCTTCGACATTCACCTGAAAGAGATTCCGCAGATCGTACAGCGACGGACAGGTGTGGCCGAGCTGCCGTTGCTGTTCAACCGACGCCGGCTCAGTATCGCCCTGAGTGACAATGATGCGGCGCAGCGCGTTGCGAAACTCGCCGGGCACTTCCTGATAAGCCGATGTCCCATAATTGTCGCCGAAGCCAACCTTTGCGTCCGGCGCGGCCGGTTCGAGAAAGATGCCCCAACGATAGTCAGGCATTTTCACGTAATCAAAATGCGCCCACCCTTCGCTGCCGACATCAACGGCCGTGCGCAGCCAGACCTCTTTCTGCTGAAATCCTTCGGGCCCCATGTCGTGCCACCACGAAAGAAAATTCGGCAACCACCTCTCCAGCGCGCGTTGGAGACGTTTGTCTTCAGAGAGGTTTACGTTGTTAGGAATGCGATCGTAAAGATTCATAATTCATAATCAGCCGCGGATGAACGCGGATTTTCGCTGATAATTTTGTTCTGATCCGCGTGTATCCGCGTTAATCTGCGGCTAAGTCCTCTTATAATCAAACTGCGCCTTCGTCGGCTTCCCGTAATTTGTCAACGCACCATTTGGCCCGACCGCGTTCGGACGTTGAAAGATCCAGTTTTGCCACGCTGTTAAGCGCCCATAGATTTTTGTATCCATCGTCTCCGGCCCGGCGAAACGCAGCGATGCTTCCATGCCGGTCAAGGCGTCGGGCGAAAGCGACGTGCGTTCTTCAATCGCCAAACGAATCTCATCTTCCCAATCCAGATCGTCGGGCGCGAAGGTAATCAGTCCAAATTCCTCAGCCGCCTCAGTGTTAAAGGGGCCGTCGTGTCCGAACGCCTCATAAGCTTTCTTGGGTTCAGCGAGAAACCGCGACTCTAAGCGTGTCAAACCATTGCTCATCGGAAAGGCGCCTGGGTTTAATTCGCTAACCGCGATCTCGACTGTTTCATCCGGATTGTTAAGCATGTAACTGCGATCCGAGGCGAGCAGCAGCTCGATGAGGCTGCCGGCGAAACAACTTCCCGGCTCGACGATCGCGAACAGGCTCTTGGCGGTTAGATCAAGCCGCCTCAGCACGCGTGCCATATGCAAAATGATTTCCCGAACCAGCCAGTGATCTCGATTTGCGGCGAGGGTTTGATCAACCGCAAGCACGTTATCAATGCTTCCTTCGGTCCGAATGCAGACCAATCCAATTTCGGGTTCATTCACGCGCAGATGCAGCAGCGCATCATCAAGCTCGCGATACGCGCGCAGCGGCCAGTACCCATCGCCGAGTTTCTGAATTTCATCGAGAGTTTTCGGCGCGTCTGATTCTGGACCATGCAGGGACAGATCCGCGTAGCGCGTTTCGCGATGAAACCGGAGCGTCACGTATTTGTAATCGCGACTGTCTGCGGTTGATTCAAATTCGAGCGGGTTCAACTTAATACCGATGTAGCGCAAGTTGTTAACTTGCGATTCCTCACTCGGACGCAAATTAACAATTTGCGCTACTCGCTCATCGATCGCTTCCTGGAATTTGCTGGTCGTGAAGGTGTCGTTGATCAAGCCCCATTCTTTGGCTCGCTTGCCTTTCAATCCTTCCGCCAGGGTTGAAAACACATCGGCCCGATCACGACGCACTTTTCGCTTATCAACCAGACGCGTCAGGCCCCCGGTGCCGGGCAAGACGCCAAGCAATGGAACTTCAGGAAGCGAAACGGCTGAGTTGCCATCATCAACCAGATAGATTTCGTCACAGGCAATCGCGAGCTCGTATCCACCACCTGACGCGGTGCCGTTCAACGCGGCAATATAACGCCGGCCCGAATGCCGCGAATCATCTTCGATCGCGCAGCGTGTCTCGTTCGTGAATTTGCAGAAGTTGACTTTGAACGCGTGGGAAGAAGTGCCGAGCATGTAAATATTGGCGCCGGCGCAGAAAATGCGCGGCTTCAGACTGGTGATGACAATGGCGCGCACTTGCGGATGTTCGAAACGAATTCGCTGGATCGCGTCCGCGAGTTCGATGTCGACACCCAGGTCATAGGAATTCAGTTTGAGTTTGTAGCCGTCGGCCAGCGTTTCATCTTCCTGTACGTCCATAGAGAGACTGGCGACCGCGCCATCGACGTTTAGCTTCCAGTGTTTGTATTGGTCGGGTGAAGTCTGGAAATTAATCATTTAAAGTTGCCAACACCCACACCGCTATCAAGCGTGGGCCTCTGACTCGTTCGAACGTTCGTTCGAAATGATAAGCATAAGAAAAAGAGGGCTTTCGGGTCAAGTGACCGAGCGTGATGGTGCATTTTCAATGTTGAACGGTTAGTACTGAGAGATTCTCAGTTGCACTCATTGGTGTTGGGCACTCGCCAACGGAGAAGCTCGCGGTTCTTTAAGCCGCGTTCACGCGGCTTTCCCGTAGAGTTGGTAGACCGGGCGTTTTACGCCCGGGTACTTAACAAGCCGATCCAAAGCCCGTTTTAACGGGCTTACAATGAGGCTTTAGGCCAGAGCCTCGCGATTGGTTCAAAGCCGTTATGGAACAATGCAGTCTTCCAACACCACGAAGCCCTTTCCGCCTATACCGCCACCAATTCCTCGCACGGTTCCTTCAACGATCGCTTCCTGGCCACCCTCTAGTTGAGCTAACCGAGAGCTTTGTGATTTGTTGAAATAACATTGTGTCTGGGCATACCCGCCTGCCGGAGAATGAAAGGTCAGGACGATCAAGCCGTTCTTTTGAACCTCGATTGAATTTACCGTGCCGTTGACGCGAATTCTTTTTCCACCGTACGTCTGCAAGGCGCGCACTTCGTTGCCTTCAAACTCCATAACCAATTTACCCGCGTGGATGCTTGCCGGCGCCACGTCTTGAGGCTTGGTTGGTTCCGTCACAGGTTGCGTGGTGGTCGCGATCGCAGCACCTGACTCTGTCTCAATACTCAATCCCTGATCGGTAAAAGTGATCTTGTCGGGCGAGAGGCCGAGGGCCAGCAGGTTCTGTCCGGCAAGTTGCTGGCTGACTCTCACGGTTTCGGTATTGCCTCCCTGCTTCCCTTCCTGATAAGTGGCGAGCGCGAACCCCGTGAAGATCACCAGCGTTTCATACATCTCCTGCTTCTGCCGGTCCGTTACGCCGTTCAAAGCTTTGCCGTCGACCAAGGCCTCGGCGATCGTATCGCGCAACTCGATCATCGGCAGGTCTGCCGGCTGACCTGCGTCGTGATAGATGCTGGCGTTGGCGGCGAAGAAGAAACTCAGGGCGAGCGCCAGGTCGTTAGGGTGGCCTGCGGCTCGCGCGCCCTTTTCATATTCCTGCAGGATGGTGGTCAAGATGGTGAACAGCTGCGCATTTCCGGCATCGATCGCATTAGCTACTTCACGAGTCTTCAGTTGGGTGCCAGTCGAGCGAAAACGGACCGCCGCATCGGTAGACGCAGACGCGACTCCGGTGCTCGCAGGCACTGTCACGCGCCTTCTCTCGAGCCGGCGCCGCGCCATCCTGTCCACGATAGTTTTGGTAATCATTCCGCCGGCGGGATCGTTAAAGCTCCCGCCGAGACCGCTCGCGTGTTGCGCAACCGCCGGAGTGCATGCCGCGAGCACGAATAGAATCAACAACCCACCGTGGGTCACATGTAATTTGTTTTTGTTCATCATCGATCGATTCTTTCAGTTACACCGACAGTCATGGTCTTTGAGGACTGTTTGGAGATGTTTGTTCTAGTCGCTTACGCGGGTAAGTTAACTGCTGGCTCAAATGCCGAAGGTAGGAAGTAAAGATACTTGAGCTGAGACCACTATATAGTAGTCACCGTCAGGATCATACTCTGGTCTGGTGCTGATGAAGTTTGAACTGTATCTACGCTTTCGATCATGTAGCCGTCTTCAGACGGCTTGCCCGAAGGGTTCATAGACCAGCGCTTTTAGCGCTGGGGGCAGCGTAACGTGCCCGAACGTTAGCGCGCTTCCAGCGTGCTTTCATTAACAGCTTCAGCATCACGGCTAGTTTAGCTGACGGCGCAAGCGAAGCGGCATTCGAGAGCCGTTGGCCAAAGTTATGGGAAACTCACTTGCAAGAACGAGCACTCAAAGCCGTCCAGAAAACAGATTGACCAGTTCTCGGTTAATCCCGGCGCGTTTTCTTGACAGCCGGTCACCGCCACGAGTAGCGTTTCACTTCCAAATTCGGAGGCGCATCTGTTCTGGTGAACGGCGCGGTCTTCAAAA
>QHXH01000161.1:9047-15413 GCA_003222855.1 Acidobacteriota bacterium | reverse complement strand
GGCGATTCGATTTCGCCGAGGGCAAACGCCGCCATTTGACGCACCTCAGCCTCTCTGTCGGTTAACAGAATTTCGGCGAGCAGAGGCACCGCGGATTCATCGCCAATTCTTCCCGCGGCCAACGCGGCGCGCTGGCGCACCTTCGGATTGTTGTCCGTAAGCAGAGCTTTCAATTCATCGTCCCAGCGGCGCTCGTCTTCATGCCGCAGGATCTTCAGCAAAATGTTTGTCTGCGCTTCCGGCGTTACCGCCCTCGGGCGTTTTGGTTGCGCGCCCGCGTTTGCGCACAACGTCCCCAGAACGAATAACGCGCCCAGCGCCGGCCCATAATATTTGGCATTCATGACAGAGGGTTTCAGCAGATGAATTGTACAGCGTGGGTGTGAGGTTTGTCGCGAGCATTGCTGCCTCAACAGACACCAGCGCAAAAGGAAAAGGCGGACCAGGTGATCCGCCCTTCTAACTCGCGTATGAAAACAGCCTAGCCTGCTACCGCTGTCGCAATCGGCTTGCTTTCTTCCGGTCGCTTCGTTGCATCTATGCGAACTGCGTCCGTTTTCGAGGCGTCAAGCACGTTGTCTTTCCGCTCAAGTTTTGCGGGCTTTTCCGCGGCCGCCTTTTGCTGAGTCATCTTGCAGCTTCCTTCGAACGTTGCGCCTTGTTCGATTATCAAGGACGGCGTCTGAATGTTTCCGGTCAGCTTCGCCGCGCGGCCCAACTCAACGCGCTCGCTGGCGATGATGTCGCCGTTCACGATGCCATGGATCGTGGCCACGGCCACTTCGATGTTCGCATCGACCTGGCCACCTGCGCCTACGATTAGTGCGCCGCCGGTTGAAGCGATGCGGCCAGAGTAACGGCCATCGACGCGGAGCATCGACTTGAATGAAGCCTCACCGGTGATGACGGTGCCGCTGCCTACGAAACCGCTGAGGCTCCCATCCTTAATTTCACGCGCGATGGTTTCGCTTTCAGTCAGGGCTTTCGCCGTACCGGTTGCCTCTGGCGTTGGGCGATAAGCTTCGTTGTTTTGATACGGGGTATAACTTTTGGCTGGGTAATCAGTGTCGGCTTGGGTTTGGCTCTTGTCTTCTGGATTCTTTCCCATTCTGAGCATAACTAACCTCCGGTTAAGGGAATCGCCCGAATAAGTCGCCACTAAGCGGGGATGGTGCCGACACTGTCACGCGATCCGTTGGCAAACTGGAAAATTGGCCGCGGTGACCAACTATTTGAAGGGCCGCTCGGGAGCGGGGCGACAATAATAAACAAAGGAGAGCATGCTGTCCAGCTAAACATTTCTGTGCCGTGTTAATTTGAATGAATTAGTAAGAGTTAACGCTTCCCTCGACGACGCTGAAGCATTCATTCCCGGCTGGTTTCAAGCGCAGCAAGGAGATTTTCGATTACTAACATTTCGTGGAAGTTCTCAAGCAAGGGAAAGTAAGCGGCCCGTCGATCGAGGGCCGCGCGCGGAACGAGCCCGACGATCTCAGTGCTGAGAACCTCGATCCCACGACGGGCAGCGGCTTCGCGCACCTCTGCGAATGCGAGCGCGATCCCGGTTCGTTCGTAATCAATCAGGTTCATCGACACCTGGACCACGCCGCGACTCTGCAAGTCAAATCCAAGCGCCTTCACAAAGGGCAACCCGCCGTCGCGCCCGCGCACCTCGCGCGCGATGGCGCGCGCAATTGATAAATCGTTTGTTCGTAGATTGATATTAAAGGCAATTAGAAACGGACGCGCGCCGACCGCGACGGCGCCGGCGGTTTCGTGCATTTTCGGTTCACCAACATCCGGCGCGCGATCAGGATTCGTCTTAATCTCTTCGCGTAACCATTCAAAACCCTGGCCGCGCACTTGCTCCAGTCGAACGCGATGGGGACATAGCGCCGCGCGTTCGTAAAAGTAGACCGGAATCGCAAGTTCCTGCCAGATCCGTTCGCCGGCTTGATGTGCAAGCGTCACGCATTCATCCATTGTCACCCCGCTTACCGGCACGAATGGCAGGACGTCAGTCGCGCCAATCCGCGGATGCACTCCGGCGTGATTGCGCAAGTCGATTAATTCTTTGGCAGTGGCCACGGCCATGACGGCCGCATCGACTGCCACACGAGGCTCGGCCACAAAAGTAATTACTGATCGGTTGTGATCGAAATCTATGTGGCGATTCAGGACCACAGCGCCTTTGACTGATTCAATAGCGCGGGCGATTCGATCCACCGTATCGGCCTTGCGGCCTTCGCTGAAGTTTGGTACACACTCAACCAGGCGATTGCGGATTGCGGATTGCGGATTGCGAATTTGATCGTTCATCCAAGATGCTGCTTTGGTCTAAACTAAATCCGAAATTCGAAATTCGCAATCCGAAATTGTCTCGATGCCTATCGATCGTTTCATCAGCGAGCGCAAGAACGTCTGGCAAAGGCTCGAGGAGTTGCTGCAACTTCTCGACCGCATGACGCTGCGCAAGTTGCATCGCGAAGAAGTGCGTGAGTTGGGCCGCATCTATCGGCGGACGGCTTCGGATCTGGCAATTGCGCGCGCTGAATCGCGCGACCCGCGACTTATCAATTATCTCAACAGCCTCGTAATTCGGGCTCACGGAAGGATTTATCGGGCCGATGGTGATTGGCTTCCGCGGATCTCCAGGTTCTTTACTCATGATTTTCCGCAGACCTTTCGGCGCACCTGGCGCTACACCGCGACTGCGTTCGCGGTGTTCATAGTATTCACGGCGGTCGCCTTTTTCGGCACGCGTCACGATCCCGATTTTTCTGAGTTTGCCGGCATCAGCCAGATTTGGCGAGCTGAGAATATCGAAACGCATCGGCATTGGTGGGAACGCCTGAACCAGGCTAGCCAGATTGGTTCCTCCCAAATCTTTACCAACAACATCCAAGTGACGTTTTATGCTTTCGCGTTGGGAGCAGTGTTCGGCCTCGGAACGCTCTATGTGCTCGCCTCCAATGGCGCATCGTTCGGCGCAATCATCGCGCTGACTTACCGCGCCGGATTTGGAAATGATTTGCTGCTTGGCTTTGTGATTTCGCACGGGGTGATCGAGTTGACGTGTATCTTCATCGCGGGCGGCGCGGGCCTCTTGATCGGGACGGCCCTCTTGATGCCGGGCAATCTCTCTCGCGCCGATGCCTTGAAGTCGCGCGGCATGGACGCGGTAAGATTGGTTATTGGCTGTATTCCCCTGCTGGTAGTCGCGGGAATAATTGAGGGCTTCATCTCGCCCCAGCCAATTCCCGCAGCGATCAAGATCGGGATCGGTGTGCTGACCGGATTAACGTTGTATTCCTATTTGTTCCTGGCGGGCCGAGAAAACCTTGCGGGACAAGAACAAACAACAAAATCGCACAATCAAAGCAGCCCCCGTTCTTTCACTCTCAAATAAGTCTCGAGCAGCTTTGGAGCCAGCACCGCCGCGGTCACATCCAACGCCAACCCACCTTGTGATTCGACCAAACGTAACGCTGCTTCGCGCAGGTGAATGATTTCTTCGGCGACTGATTGCGTGAACATCTCACGCACGTTTTCCGGCGGCTCGCGTACGACTGCTTTCAAATCGCGATCAGCTATGGTGACCACCAACGGCAAATGCCGGGGTCGCAAGAGCTTCAATGACGAAAGCAATTCGCGCGAGCCTTCTTCATCAACGAGGTCGGTGATCACCACGACGAGCGCGCGGCGCCGACTGTTAGCCGAAATGAATTCGAACGCGCGCGAATAGCTCGGCTCGATCATCTCAGGTTCGATGGCGTACAGCGCCTCGAGCGCCGCATCCAGGTGTTCAGCGCCTCGCTTGGGAGGCAGGAAAGCTTTAATTTTTCGGCCAAAAACGAGCAATCCGGCGTTGTCGCCGGCGCGCGCCGCAGCCGACATCAACGCCAGCGTCGCATGCACGGCTGAATCCAGTTTCGTTTCGTTCTCAATTCGCGCCGTCATCAAGCGGCCGGCATCCAGCGCTATCAGAATTGTCTGATCGCGCTCCATCTGATATTGACGCGTCACCAGTTTGCCGCGCCGCGCAGTCGCCGTCCACGAGATGTGCCGCATCTCGTCGCCGCGAACATAGTCGCGCAGAGATTCAAAATCACGCCCTTCACCGCGCCATTGAGATTTGCGGCGCGCGGCCACAAATGATCTCGCGCCCAGTGCTTTCAACTCCGCTTCGCGGGCGCGCCGCATGTTCGGATAAACCTTGACGGTGATCGCTTCGCCGACACGCGTTTGCTTCCAAACCAAACGCCAGTCCGAAAGAAAGCGAACAGCAATCAAACCAAATTGGAAGCGGCCGCGCTTGGGTGGCGTGAGCCCGTAGGCGAGCGACGCACTTGTCTGTGCATCAACCTGCAACCGCGCCTCGCGCGCGCCCGCGAGTTTCATCTGCGGCGGATATTCGTCTTTAACGATCAGCGATAAGTCGCGCGGCGTATGATTCGCGACGTCGATGCGAACTTCCGTTTCCGCGCCGACGGCGAAGCGGCTGGCGAAGTGTCGTTCGATGCGAACCCGAGTGGACAACCGGCTGGTCCAGGCATCAAAGATCGCCGCGGCGAAGAGCACGAGATCATAGGCAAGCGTGAGCCAGCGCAACACGGGGCGGTTCCATGAAAGCGAAAGCGGAACTAAACCGGCGGCGAGCAGTGCATAGAAGAGTTTGCTGAAGGCGAATCTCATTAACGCGGTACTTCGGCCGTTTGCAGAATATCTGTGATCAAAGAATCGGGTGTGGCGCCGTCGAGTTCTGCTTCGGCGCGCAGCGTCAAACGATGGCGAAGCACAGGTCGCGCTACGTCGCGCACATCATCGGGTGTGGTGAAGTCGCGGCCGCGAATCGCCGACAGCGCTTTGGAGCACAGCAGGAGCGCCACCGCGGCGCGCGGACTGGCGCCGTAATGCGCCGCGGCGTGATCGCGCGTGCGGCGGACGATATCCACTATATAGCGTTGCACGCCCGGCTCGACCCTCATATTTCGTACTTCGGCGCGGCAGCGCGAAATCGCATCAGCATCTGCCAGTGATTGGATCGCAACTTGATCCAGGCGACGCGCATTGAAACCGGCATCCCATCGCGCGACCACCTGATGTTCCTCATCAACCGACGGATACGAAAGCAGAATCTTCAAGAGAAATCGATCGAGCTGTGCTTCCGGCAATGGATACGTTCCTTCATATTCAATCGGATTCTCAGTCGCCAGCACAGTAAACAGCGGCGAGAGCGCGTACGCTTCACCATCAATCGTCACTTGTCGTTCTTCCATCGCTTCCAGCAAAGCGGCTTGGGTTTTTGGCGGAGTGCGATTGATCTCATCCGCGAGCAGAATGTCCGTGAAGACAGGACCGCGCCGCAAACTGAAACTCGACGACGCCATGTTGAAGACATTAGTGCCGGTAATGTCCGACGGCATCAGATCGGGTGTGAATTGAATGCGGCCAAAGCCGGCATTGAGAATTCGCGACAGCGTCTTGACGGTCAACGTCTTTGCCGTTCCCGGCACGCCTTCGATCAGCGCGTGGCCTTCGGCGAGCAGGGCAACCAGTATCTGTTCGATCGGTTCGTCCTGGCCGACGATGACTTTGTGCAACTCGTTTCGAATATGTGCGATAGTCGCAGAGACGTATTCAGGCATTGATTTTCAAGGAGTCTCTCAGGCACTCATCCAGATAGTTTTCAGAGCTTAGTTTTTAGAGCTTAGAGCTTAGTGCGTAGGAATAATCGGCAAGAATTTAAGCCCCAAAATCTAAGCACTAAGTTCGCATTTCCTTCTGTTTCGCGTCACGGGTCCGACCTTGCAGTCCCAGCTGTGCTTCGATCTCGCGCAGGCCTCTGACTAGTCGCAACGTCTCCCTGGCATTCGTGGACGCGCCGTTAATCGTATCTTCACAGCTTCGCATCAATGATTCAAGATGTTTCTCGTTAAGCTTTGATCGCGACGCCACGCGCGCGGCGATTTGCGCCCGCGAACTGTTCTGATTAAGCCCGGCATGACGCACCAGTACGCGCCGCACTCGGGAGTAGATATTTTCCAGCGCCAGGTCATGAGCTTTGGCGCGTTGCTGCAGCTCGGCCATTGAAGCCACAAATTCAAGACTGGATCGGCGATCGACGTGCGCCAACGGCAAGGGGCGCGCGAAGCGAGTGCCGCGCGACCAAACGACGGCCAGGGCTATCAGCATTAGCTGCGCGCAAATCCCCAGCACGGGCGTGCCTGCGAAGTATTGAATCAGCGCGTTGTGCGTCGAACCACGGCCCTGGTGAAATTCGTCGAACGCGATCAGACCGCCGCCGCCCGTCACGACGTTGACCGCCAACTGCAAATTATCGGCGCGATTGATTCCGTTGTTCGC
>QHXH01000161.1:0-8983 GCA_003222855.1 Acidobacteriota bacterium | reverse complement strand
TGTCAGACGTTGTCGACCCGTCCGTCGTAGGTTCTGTCTCGGATTGCGAATCCTCCTCATCATTACTCCCACCACCCGGCGGTTCCTCTGGCGTATTGGAGTTGTCGGACTGCTTCACGGATGGCAGCCGGGTAAACGTGATGCCGCTCGCGAACCTCGAGGGCATCACACTTTCAACGTTACGTACCATTAGAGTCGGTTGTGAAGGCGACAGCGGCTTCACTTCCCGGGTCATCTGTTCGAAGTCAGTCGGATCAAGATCGGACCAGGGAAAGTTCGTCAGCAGTGCTTTAATCGTCCAATCACCGCTTTTCGGCAAGAGTCTCGGGTCGGGACTGCGATCGATGATTACCAGGCGACCGCCGGATTCAACCCAAAGCAAGATCTCTTTACTTTCGACTTTCGAGAAGGGAATTCTGGTGTCGCCAATCACGACAACGGTGGCCGGCTTGGGACCGGTCGAACTCAACAATGATGAAGTAGGTTCGCGCCACCGGACGACCTCGCGGCCCGACTCGTGCAGAAAATCATAAAGAGCCCGCGTCCCGGTAGCGCCCGCGTTGTACGACGAACGATCGGGCGGCATTTAAAAGCACCAGGACCGCGACGACGATCACGAGCGTTCCGACAATGATTAGACGTTGACGCATGAGCTCAAGGTTGAAGGATGAAGGATGAAGGAAGGTATTCTTTAATCACCTGCTTCACGCCCTCAGAGTTGATTTATAAACCGCACGAAATTCATTCCAATCGTTCTCATTAGCCGGCACGAATCCATACCAGTGCAATTCGAAGCTGCTGGTAAGTTTGCTCATCGATGCATATAACGACGCTTTGTCGCGCAGGGAGCTCAAGTAATCGCGATTCGTTTTGTGTTGGGCCAGGCTGATAATCTTTCGATCGCCAAGTTCGCACAACAAAGCAATGTAAGCTTTGCGAATCGCCGTGCGCAGGTTGCCCTCTCGCGCCAACATTTCGGCTTGCGCCAGAAGATCTGCTGCCGTCTGGTCAGCTTCGAGCCTTTCACCCAGCACGATGCGCGCTTCGCGTTTTGGTTTCTTCCGCCGGCGGCCGCTGATCAGACGTGGGCCAAAGCGCCAGATCACCATGGCAATTGCCCCGAGACAAATAGCCACGATCGCGATTTGGGCGACGCCTGAAACGAAAGGTGAGCCGCCGGAGCGTATCGGTTTTGGACGTGGGATCAATTTGTCGAGCCAGCGCAGAAATCGATCGAGGAGACGTTCGATCGCACTGCCCTCCGGCGCGGTTTGCACGTATTCCGCGCGGCGCAGGATCTCAGCCAGCCGTCCTTTCTCGCTGTCGTTGTCAGTCGCGGTGGCGTTCGTGGCTTTTTGCAGTTCCTGGGCGTGTTCGTCAATTGCGCGCAACCGTTCTGCGATGCGCGCGATAGCTTCGCGGCGGTCGTTTGAGTTCTTCGATTTGTCAAAGTCACTCAACGCCTGATACAGCCATGAATTGTCGACTGAGATAGTTTGGCCGTCGAACTTTACCGTTTCCTTCGCGGGCAGGTGCTGCCGCACGAGCATGAGATTGCCGGCTACAACTTGTTCAGGCGTGGAACGGCCGCTTTCGTCTTCGTACGCGCCCTCTACTTCGTCGATTAGAGTGATTGCGCGCGATAGTCTGGTCGTGTAATCGGCGAGCGTGGCTGCGCGTAGCGCATTTACGCTGAAGAGCAGCAATGCTATTGAAAAAGCAACGATTGGTTTTCTTTTCCTGGGGTGACGACTCCCGTTCATTTTGTCTTACCTCAATCCCAGAACGCTTCCGGTATTCATTTGACCGGGAGATGGCGCAACGAATTTTGGCGCGCGGCCCGTGACTAGCGCAGGCGCAAAAGGAGAAACCACGCCGGGTAGTGTTGGCATCTCGGGAAGTTGACGCGCAGCCATCAGTTCGATGTCATAACCTTCGTGACGCACACGTTCGTCTACGTAGAGCAACGGGATATGACTACATTGCAGGATTACCTGGTAGCCGATTGCGTACCAGGTTGGCCAGGTCGAGCCAAACGGCGAAAGATCTACTCCATTCAGATAGCCGTACCAGCCCAGCGGAATCATCAACAGCATCAAGGCCGAGTACGTCGCAAAAAAAGTGAACAGCGCCATGGCCATCAAACGCTTCACATTACCGCTGGCTAAAGCGAAGCTGCGACCGATAGCCGAAAAGACACTGCGGCCTTCGACCAGCATCGCCTGCGGGACATAAGCCATCCGGCCGGCCAGCAGGAAGAAGAGAATCAACGCGAGAGTGATGGCTGCGACCGTGCCCAGGCCTACGACAACGGTAGTTATCCATGGTGAGATCGAAGCGCCCACGGCCACTGCCATCACCATGATGAAAGAGAGAAACCCATAGCCCATCGCCGCGATAATCGCGGCGAACGCCAGCCATAGTGCGACCAGAATGCTGGCGCCGAGCAGCCCCCAGAATCTCTCTTTGACGGCGCGGTAAGTGGTGCGCGCGGTAACCGGCTCGTTCCAAACCAGGTGCGCTACCAGATTGCGTGTTGCTCCGCCCATCACGATTAGACTGAAGAGCGAGCCGCAGAATGCGACGACCAGGCCGCCGAAGAATACAAAGACATACATCGCCAGGCGCAGCTCACTGGAGGTCGAGCTGAGTTCGCGGAAGGCGATCGTAACCATGGTCGAACCTAACGCAGAAACCAGGACCGGCGGCGTCGCGATCCGAATCAGAGTAAGAAACTGACGGCGGTACAGCCGCACAGCGCGGTCGATCAGATCGCCGGCGCCCAGCGGCGCGAGAGATAGTTCGCTGGCGAATTGATTCATTCGCGTCGCATGATCTCTGTTTTCCGACGGTGAATCAAGTTCAAGGTAAACGAAATGAGCGCTGCTTCTCTTGGGAAGCAACGCCCACAAATTTGTTGCCGCGCAAGGAAGACTTAATATTCCAACTCGCCCTGATAGATGAGGTCGGCTACTTTGAAACGTCGATCGATTTTTGGCGCGCCCGGCAATTGGGCAAAGAAACGAACTTCGCCGGTCGAACCGGAAATGAATGGCTTCCCATCCATCTCGCGTAGAAAAATAAACCGGGCGCCAAAACCGTCTTTGCCCGGCGGGACGTACTCTTCCAGGAAGAGTTGTTTGCCGTCAGAGCGCTGAAGATAAGTATTGTTCTTGAGCGTTGCGGTAACTGCGCTGTTGAAGGCCTGCATCACCGAGTTCCCAGCTCGCTGATCATTCGATTCGTAGCTCACGGTCACGATGATCGAGTCTTCAGCTTTAAATTCAGCGAAGCTGTGCAACTTCGAAACAAAATCGGCCGGGGGTTTTTGATCGAGTTCTATTATTCGCGCCAGCGCCTGCCGGATCGGCCGGGCTGAAAACAGACGCACGTGAAACTTTACGCTGACCGCTTGATTGGTCGCGCCCTCGCTGATGCGCGCGCCAGTCGTCGAGGTATCGCGAACACCGGTCATCCGCGGGTCGCTCGTGGGCGAATAGAACATCTGCGAGGTATCAGTATCCGTTTGGATTTGGCCCCAGGGAGAATCATCCAAGACCTTTTGCGCGTCTTTCTTGGACCACTCGGTCCACTTCTGGTCTTGCTTCTGTGCACTCGCAGTCACGATAAATACCAGCGAGACAATTGCGAGTAGGAGACTAAGCTGTTTTCTGTTCATTCGGGTGCCTTTCTGTGAAAACCGAAGGGTTAGTACTCGAGTTTTTTATCGAGCATCATGTCGGCAACTTTGTATCGCATGTTCATCTTGAACGATTGACTGAATTCGGCGACGAACCTGATGGTGCCGCTGTCCGCTTTCAGAAAAGGCTCACCGTCGACCATCCGCGGGAAAATAAATTTCGCGCCCAGCCCATCCGCGATCGGCGGCAGGTAATCTATTAGAAACAAACGCTTCCCGTCCTGCCGTTCAAGGTACGTCGTGTTCTTCAGAGTGCCGGTGGTGCCGCTGTTGATAGCTTGCATGATCGGACCGGAGAAGCGCGGGTCGTTCGAATTGACGCTCACCGCGATTACTACATAGGAACTGAAATCGCGATCGACAAACGATTGTAGCCGCGTCACGAGATCATCGTTGACTTCGTGTTGCGCCGCCAGGATCATTTTTGCAAACGCCTGACGGATTGGACGGGCTGAGAGAAAACAGATCCGGTAGGTAATGTTGACTGCTTGATTGACCGCGCCGCGATCAGCGCGGTTGTTGTTTACCGACTGCTGATCGCTGAAGGGCACGACATTGGTTCTCCCCGCTGAAGCCGATCCCTGGCGGGTAGGAGAATAGAACATCTCAGAGGCGTCGGTATCGACTTGTGTCTGGGACCAGGGAGAATCGGCGAGCAGTTTTTCAGCGTCTTTGCGTGGCAGCTCCATCCATGACTTGTTTTTCTGTTGCGCCGACGCAAAGGTTGACGCCGTCAACAAAAGAACCGCCGCCGCTGAGAGAAGCTTAAGGCGCGAAGGCATTTCGTGAACGGATGGCTGCTTGATCAAGCTCATCAAAATTCCAGCTTGCCGTCGTACATCATTTCGGTAACTTTGAATCGACGACTAATCTTGACTGTCTTCCCGAGTTCAGTCGCGAAACGAATTTCACCGCTGTTGGCGTCGATGAATGGTTTGCCCTCAACCATTCGCGGAAAAACAAACTTCGCTCCGAGGCCGTCTTGAATCGGCGCGCGATAATCCATCAAGGCGACTCGCTTACCGTCTTTGCGCTCGAGATAGGTTGTAGACTTGAGCACGGCCGGATCGCCGCCGATTAGTTCCTGCATCACCGGGCCCATTCGTTTTCGATCACCATCCATCGAGATGGTGACCACGATGTAGTCGCCGAAATCCCGATCGACGAATGGGCGCAACTGGGCGACTCTTTCTGGTGGCGCGCCTTGCAGCTCGATCATCCGGACTCACTGCTTTTTGTTCACCCGACTCTACATTGGCCGCGTCTTTTGTGTTCCGGACTTCTCTCTCTCTGGCGGCGGTGGTCGCGGTTATGGCTGAGTCAGATCTCGACTGCGAGGAACTACTATCTCCTTCAGTCTGCGTTTGCCCCCAACCGGAATCATTCAAAATTTTCTCGACGTCTTTTTCGGACCACTCGGTCCACGGTTTCGTTTTTTGGGCTGAAGTCGAAACGGCAAAAAGCATTAGCAGCGAACAGGTAAACAGAACTGTTTTCATCGTGGGTACTCTCGGAAATGTAATTGCGTCTTTCGGAAAAAATCTCGCGGGCTGAGCGAGAGTCAAACTAAGGCATCACAACTGTAATCATTGAACGTCGAAAAGCGGTCGGAACCATGATCCAAAGCCAGATCGCGACGCCCGTAATCAAGATGCACAACCGACATTAGCAGCGTCGCGCGCTCGTCCACCAGGCGCAGGCTCAAATCATGCGCGCTAATCTTTCCAGAGGAGAGGTCGGAAAGCAAGTAGTGGCGGCAGCCGAAGCTCGGCACGTCGCCCAGATCGATGCGGGCCAGCAACCCGCCCGAGGCAAAAACTTCCAGCGAGGGCCGGCCGATGATGCCTTTATCGTCAACATTAATTACGCCGATAATTTCGTCACGAACGATGCGATTGCCGACCGATTCCAAACGCGCGCCCGACGCAATGTAATCGGTGGCCAACCCGCCGCGCGGCTTCGGCTTTTGATATCCGCGGGCCGATTGCAAGCCGGGTCGAAAATGAGTGAAGGCATGCGCGCCCCATTCCTTCACCGAGATTTCAATTTTCATCAAAGTATGATTCGTCGTGGGCGCAACTGCTAAAGACAATCCTCCGGAAAATGTTCTCGGCAAGGGAAGCTGCGCGGAATCAAGCATGCAACTTTGCATGCTGCCGAGCTTGATCACGCCGCGCTCTATCTGATTTGGCGCGATCGTCGCGGGTAGTTTAGTGTCCGGAGTCGGCTGCCAGGACACCTGGCCTTCCGCGTCCGTAATGAGCGGACTCATCCATAAAAATTCTTCGATGGGCGCGCCGGAGCTGAAATGGAAACGCGAGTCGAGCGTTACGCCGCCGATTCGTTTCGAGCGAAACACGAGCGGCGTGTACAAAATGTTCTTCGCTTTAAAGCGGCCGGCGGCATCGAACGGCGCCGGCGCGGCTACCGGCTTGAACGGCGCCTGGTGAATCGGATGCTCGACGCTGAAGCGCACGCCGCCCGCGCGCTTAATCATCAAGTAGGCGAAACCTTTTGGCGAGCCCGGCTGATTGATAACGGCGATCGTTCCACCGGATAAAGTCAGCGGCGGCAACTCGCGATGGTTCTTTTCATTTGACCATCCAAATGCCGGACGCGGGTTGTCTGTGAATTCTCCTCGCCGCAGATCGAAGAGCAGGGAAGAGCGCGGCTTCAATTCGTAAGGCGCTTCCCTCAACTTTGCTCCCAGCGGATCGTAAACAGTGATTTCTCCCGCGCTTCGCTCCTTCGTATTCGCTGAGCGGCGGAAACGGCATTGAATACAAGAAGCTGTCCGGCCGTTGCCACTGCAACGGGTCGGGGTTCGCGTGCACGTTATCGAAAGAATTATCGGTTTTCCAACGAACGAAGGCCGAGCTGAACAAATCGCTGGCATGCATGGGCTCGCGGCTCTTTGGCCGCAAGCGAATCCGCATGCCGCCCCAGAATTTCTTCTCGTTTCCCAGCATTTCCCGCACATCGAGAACGGTGGTTTGCATCGCGGGCACCACGAGGCGGTTTGCTATTCCATCGGCGCCGATCGCTCTTCCTGTTTGATCGTAAAGATAGATCTCGTATTCGGTTGAGTCGGCGCCGTCTTCATAACCCTTCGCGCCGACGAAGGTGTCGGAAGTCAAAACGATCTCGGAGTGCAAACCCAGGTCTGCGTCTTCAACGATGAAGGGCGCACAAACATCCAGCCAACAAACTGAATTGGGTTTCGCTCCGTTGTTCGATTGCGACTGAGTGAGAACTGTTTCGCCCGAATTGATTACCGGAAGAAGCACGGCGCCCGCGAAAGCCGGAGGCAAGAAGGCGATGAAACTCCTTCGATTCATCTCGACTGTCGGGGGGGTTTTGAGGTTGGCAGGCACAAAAGTCCCACTGCGGAAACCGATAAAAGCTGAGGAGAGCAGGCGCGAGCCCACCCTCCTCAGGATTGAAAAAGAAGTTCGCGTTAGAAGTTCAAGCGAACTACGACTTGACCAACGCGGCCACCCGGATCATTTGTGGTTGAAAGATCCTGATAGGCGGACGTGATGCGGCCGAATTGTGAGTTCGTCAAATTGCCCAGTGTGTTCAGATCGTTACTTGGCGAGCCAGGTTGAAAGTTGATGTTGTTGAAAGCGTCCAGGAACTCCATGCGCAGTTCGAGGTTGACGCTCTCAGTGAATCGGATCTTCTTGGCCAGGGCCAAGTCGAATCGGGTGAAGCGCGGCCCATGAAGCACCAGGTTAGCGAAACCGCATTGCCCAATAAAAGCCTGGTTGCAGTTGAATCCTGGCGGCGCAATAAACCGACCAGTCGGCGCTCCAGTGGTATAGGCGGGCCCCGTGGCCGTCATCGAGATGTTAAAGGCTTTCACGGTGTTGTCGCGAATATCCTGCGGCAACAGATAAGTGAAGCCGTCAGCGGCATGGTAAACTCCCACTGCCTTTTGGAGGTCTTTCGCTGTCATTCCAACCAATTGGAAATTGCCAGTGTTCTGTTGAATGGTGCCGCCGTAATCAAACAATCCGTTTGGCGCGTTAAAAGCGAACGGAATGCCGCTTTGGATGCGGACATTGCCGTTGAAGCCCCAGCCGCCGACCAGACGATCCTTCCATCCGCCAGCATTGCTTAGGAACGACTTACCTTTTCCGAAAGGCAGCTCGTAAATGAAATTCGTCTTGAAGCCATGACGAATATCAAAAGTTGAGTACCCCTTCTTAAGCCAGTTGTTTCGCAGCGTCGCGGGTTGATCGAACACAGCCGAGCTGCTGGCGAATTCGTTTGAAAGCGACTTGCCGAACGTATAGCTCGATTGGACCAGCAGTCCTTTCGCAAGCCGTCGCCGGAATTCGAAAGTGAAAGCGTCGTACCACGTCTGTCCGGTGTTATTTACCAGGAACGAACCGCCGCGCTTGCCCGGATTCACCGCCAACTGATTGTAAGGGAACAACCCGAGTCCGGTGCATCCGGAAAGGCCGAAGCAAGGCTGACCGAGTGGAGTTCGTCGATTCTCGAACGCGGTGCTAGTCAAACCATTCGCGAAAAGCAGGAATTGCGAGCCAAGCGGATTCAACGGATTAACGAACGTGCTGCTCGCAAAATTGCCGCTGCTGTACAAAGTGTTGCAAGTCGCAACTGTGGTGCAGTTCGATGCCGCCCCCCCTGAACCGGAGACGCCTTGGAAATAGGTGAACAGGATCGGCAGTGGAGACGTTCCCGTGCCGGGTCCCTGGTACCGGAATTGGGCGCCGCGCCCGTTGGCTGTGTTGGCGAGCAGGTTTTGTTGAGCTAAGACGAGTTCGTTGTAGATCCCATTCTCAACGATGTTGATTTCATTGAGATCGACCTGTCTCCACAACTCGTGACCACGATTCGAGGTATAGCGAGCCTCGAAGACGTTGTCCTTTTTGAATTCCCGTTGAACGCCAACCGACCATGACTCGACGTAACCGATTTTCAGATTTGGCGTGAAAGCATTAACCGAATCTGTGATCAAACCATTATTCGGAAGCGTCAAACTGCTGGGGAAAGCGGGCGGCGAAAACGGACCATTACGCAGATAGGTACCGACTGGAAGGTTTCCAAGGGTCAGGCTGCGGTTCGTGGTGATGGTGCCGCCCGGATTCGAGCCAGTGACTGATTGGAAGACCTGAGTTCCTTCGCGGACTGAAGCCATTGAGAAGCCACCACGAATTACAGTCTGTCCTGATTCGCCGTTCAAGCGGCGCAGCAGACCGTGCTGGAAATTCGGACTGTACGTAAAACCAAAGCTCGGCAGGAAGACACCTACCG
>QHXH01000733.1 GCA_003222855.1 Acidobacteriota bacterium | reverse complement strand
CCAATGACAGCCAGCGTGATCATGATCGGCGCAAACTGTTTAGCGGCGTTCGGGAACAGTCCGAAATTGAAGCGCAGCAAACCGTACGTGCCCATCTTGAGCAGAATGCACGCGAGAATTACCGAACCCGCGGTGGGTGCTTCGGTGTGCGCGTCCGGCAGCCACGTATGCAACGGCCACAGCGGTATCTTGATGCAGAAAGCGAACGCGAACGCCAGGAACAACCAGAACTCCGCACGCGGCGAGATTGTTAACGCACCGCTTCGCAGGGTCTCGACGAGCACGGCGTAATCAAATGTCGCGATGCCGGTCGCTCTCTGATGAATAAAATAAAGTGCGATGATGCCGACCAGCATTAGCAGCGAGCCAACCGATGTGTAAATGAAGAACTTGACTGCGGCGTAAATCTTTCGCTCGCCTCCCCAAATGCCAATTAGGAAGAACATCGGAATCAGGGACGCTTCAAAGAAAAGGTAGAACAGCAAGAGATCGAGTGAGACAAAAACGCCGATCATGGCCGATTCGAGCAGCAGCATCAGGATGTAATAGGTGAGCTGCCGCCTGGTGATCGCCGTCCAACTTGAAAGAATCGAAATCGGCATCAGCAACGTCGTTAACAAGACGAGCCAGAGACTGATCCCATCCACGCCAAGGTGAAAGCGCGCGCCGATAGACGTAATCCAGGAATAGTTTTCTTCGAAACGAAACGATGCGATGTTGCCCCAGGCGCCCTGAATCAGGAGCAGCGAGACGAGAAACGAAAGCGTGCTAAAACCCAGAGCATTCCAACGATAATGCGATTCGCGGGCGCCGGGCGTGAAACTATAGACCAGCGTCGTCGCCGCGCCGATGAGCGGAAGGAGAACCAGGATTGTCAGCAAATGATTCATAAGAACCTTTGGAGTGCGCCGGCAGAGCAAAGCGGCGACGGCGCTTTAGATCGCACTGGCTTTCTCACCTCGCGACGACGAAATATCCAAAGCGCCGTCGCCGCTTCGCGCTGCCGGCGCACTCCATACCAGAGTTTGGAAGAGGTGACAGGCAGAAATGCCTGTCCTACTGGGACCAGGGGGTGGGTTTGCGGACCCAGCGGTGTTGCTTGAGTTGTTGGTACAACTCGTCAGGCAGCGGACCCGCATCGCCGGCGGCGATGTTTGATTCCACATGAGACAGTTTGCGCATGCCGGGAATCATCGTGCTGACAGTCGGGTTGTTTAGAATGAAGCGCAGGGCCAGCTCCGGCATTGTGATCCTGGATGAATGCTCCTGATTCCACTTGCGCAGAAGCTCTTTCAAAGCATCCGCTCGATCCACGCTCTCGTTGAGATTGTCGGGAACGAAGTAGGTGTTGCGCCAATCACGAAATAAGCGCGAAGATGCGTTCCTGCGATATCTCTTGCGGGCTCGGTGTTTCCGCGCCGGAATTAGGAGCCTCGCCGACGGGCGCAACTGCCGGACGGCCATCGACCGGTTCCGGTTTTGGCGACAACCATATCGGTTCGCTTTGGGTAGCGCGCTCGGCAGTTTCATTGCCCGGCACAGCGCTAACGGCTGGCAACAGGGTCTTTTCAAAATAATTCTCGGGATGGCCACCGGCAAGCGAACTTATAGCGTAGGGAACTCCGACTAATCCGCCGATCGTTGAAAGCACAGCCAACACAATCAAGGGCACGGTCATCGACAGTGGCGACTCGCGCGGTTCGTGCGCGTGGCGCAAATTGTCAATTTGCGATTCGTTAGTCTCGTGTTCGTTGTGATGCGAACTAACAGTTTGCCCTACATGGTGCTCGCGAAAGCGTTCTGTGCCCCAAAAAGTCATGACCATCAAGCGGGTCATGTAAACCGCAGTCAATAGCGCAGTCACCGCACCGATAAACGTCTTCCAGAGAATCTGATCCTTCGAGAAGAAGCCCGCAAAAATCGGGACCCCGCAAATCGCCAGCCAGCCGGCGCACATCGTCAGCCAGGTGATCGGCATGTACTTTCGCAGTCCGCCCATTCGGCGCATGTCCTGCTCGTGGTGCAGACCCGTTATTACCGAACCTGAGCCGAGGAAAAGCTGCGCCTTAAAGAAGGCATGCATCATCACGTGAAAAATCGCGGCCACGAACGCGCCGACGCCACAGGCAAGAAACATGTAGCCAAGCTGGGGGATGGTTGAATAAGCGAGAACTTTCTTAATATCGTTCTGCGCAATGCCGATGGTCGCGGCAAACAACGCCGTCGCTGCGCCGATCATCGCGATGATGAACATTGC
>QHXH01000732.1 GCA_003222855.1 Acidobacteriota bacterium | reverse complement strand
AAAGTGAAATCGAAATGTCCCAGATCCGGACTTGCGGGAATTTTTGGCGGACCTGTATGAAGTTCTGTTTCACGTGAGTTCCTTTGGGACCTTATCTGGGCTGCCTTTCGGCGAGAGTATCGCCTTGCTGAGAGGTCACCCATGTTCGATTCAACGGAAGATTCATTTGGAACGCGTCGGGCTATTCTGCGGGCCTGGACAGACCGTCTTTATTCCGAATACGAAGATATTCTCTACCACTACAATCTCCGTCTTTTGAAGCCGGTGATCCGGATCGAGCCGCTCACCAAGGACTGGGGGAACTGGAATCCGGAAACGCGCTCGATTACGCTCGCCCACCGTCTGATCGAGCAGCATCCGTGGGACATCGTTGTCGAAGTGCTCAAGCACGAAATGGCACATCAGCTGGCCGATGAGCTACTGGGCGGCTGCGAAAGCGCCCACCGAGTAATTTTTCGAGATGCCTGCCGCATGTTGGGCGTTGCCAGTTGGGCGGCTGGCGCCGCCTGCGATCTTCCTCAGGAAATTCCTAACTGGCGTCAAGGCGTTTTGACGTCTGAAGAGGTAAGACTCCTGAATCGCGCCGGAGTATGAGGCGGCGTTGGCGGTCGAGCGCGTGCGGCAGCTCTATGCCAAATACAATCTTGAGCGGCTCGCCGCCGGCAGCGAGTCAGCCTACGTCCACTGCGTCATCAACCGCCGCCGGCGTCGTATTGAAAGCGACGACTCGGCGATTTTCGCCATCCTGACTGCGCATTTCCTGGTGCGTGCCGTATTTACGTCTCTTTACGATGCCCGCGATCTTTGTGAATATCGCGTCGTTGAGCTGCTCGGAGCCCATGAGAATGTTGTCATGGCCGAGTATGTTTATCACTTTCTGCGGCATAAACTCGATACTCTGTGGGAAGAGTATCGCAACCGGACAGGCACCGATGCTTTCGCCAAACGCTCCTACATGCTTGGCGTGTTGTCGGGCTTTCGCGAGAAGCTGGACGCCTCGGCGGCGGTGGCGAACGCCGAGGCATCGAGTACGGCGACGTCGCAAGCTCTGCTCAAACTGGCCGACTAGCAACTCGAAAAATTCGTCACCACCCGATACCCCAGGTTAACCACGCGCTGGTGGGCACCGGTTACCGTGATCGGGATTCTTACGGGGCCGGCGTCGCCGATGCCGGAAACATCACCTTGCATCGCGGAATCACCCATCGAACTGGGAATCGCGGCCTGAGCCTGCCCGGAGATTAATTTGAAGTAATTTGAAGAAACTTCCTTGACATATGATCAACCACACCCTAAAAGAGCGTCACCGTTCCGCATAATGAGATGCGAGCGGGTTGACAACGAAGTCCTCCAACTCGTTGCGGTCTGAGGGCTTTTGTTTTTTGACAGGTTTTCAGAGCAGAACGTCTCCTGAAATTTACCAAGAGGAGGTCGAGCGTGTGCGATTATTCGCTTCACGGCATACAGAGTCGCCTTGCCAGAAAAGGTGAGGTCTTGTTGGTCCATCGATTCTATACGGGGTCAAAAGGATTGACATCGCCCGAGTACCTGAACTTTGATCCGCCTAAACCAAAAGGCTTGATGGCACTTTTCAAATGGAAGATGACCATCGTTCGGCCCCGCGTATGTGCGGTTTGCATTCCCGATGGGGCTCAACTCATTATATGCGGCATTTCGCCAAAGCTTCAGCAAGCGCATGGTCTAAATTCGACTGAAGTGGTTACCTTCCGACAGCTTACTACTGATGCTCGAACTTACCGGGATGCAGTTGAGTTCAAAACCGGACTGAAACTTCGCTTGCAGGATCTGGACGACGGTCAAACCGTTGAGGTGTTGGCCCTCTCATCGGAAGAAGCCGACGTTCATCAGGAGAAGCAAATTCTTGTGTCGGCCTAACCCGGCGTTTTAGAAACGGACTACACGTGTGCCATGTTCGCAGTTGCAGCTCATAGCCAGTCCGCGCGAATTCGCCATGGACACGTAAAGCTAGACTTGAATATGGTGCCTTGATTCTTACGAATCTACCGACTTGGGAATCGCGAAAGGCGACCTTAGTCTCCGCGCAAAAATAACTTGGCACATTCGATGGTCGACAGGATCTGATCAATTCTCAATGCTCAATTCTCATCCGAGAGAGAAGCCGGGAAACGCGTGCGAGCCACTTCGGATGAACGTTGAGAATTGATCAGATCTCCGGTCGGATCTCTCGCCAGCGATAATGCCAAGTTATTTTTGCGCGAGTCCTTAGGGTCGCCTCGAAACTGCGGAGCTACCTCGCCGAAACCTAAATCACATCGCCTCAAAGCACTGGCTCATCCATCGAACGACGAGTCGAGTTGGCAGTCTCGTTGCTTTCAATCTTTCATGAACTTCCCGGCTCTGGCTGCGCTGGTCTACATATCGAAGGCAGGCTGGTCTTCGCAAGATAATCAGTTCAATTCAGCGAGTTGAGAGAAGAAGGGAGAATGAAAATGGGTTTAAAGACAAATCCGCTCAAATGGTTTGTTCACTCGGTGTTAATCGCGACAATTACGATTCAGGCGCTCACCGCGGCAGTTCAGACACCGTTGGTTCTTTACGACGGAACACCCCTTAAGATCCGAATTAATCAAACCATCTCGTCGGCAGATGCGAAAGTTGGCCAAACCGTCGATTTTGAAATTCTGGATGAAATAAGAGTTGGCGATCTTGTCGTGATTCCAAAAGGCGGCTTGGCTTGGGCAACGATCACGGAGGCGGAATCGAAGGGACGTATGGGGCGCGGCGGTAAACTGAATATCAATATCGATCATGCGAAACTCGCGAGTGGAGAAAAAGTCCCTCTTCGTGCCATAAAGGACAATGAGGGCGGAGGTCACGTGGGCGCCATGACCGGGGCCATTGTTGCGACAAGTATAGTCTTCTTTCCCGCTGCGCCGCTCTTCCTACTCATGCATGGTAAAGACATCACGATTCCAAAAGGAACGGAAGTCACGGCGTACGTGAATGGCGATTATCCGATCGACAGCGCGAAATTCCGACCGGTTGCCGCTTCTCGGCAACCAGCGGCCGCCGAAGCAATGTTGACAATCAATTCGACTCCCGAAGCAGCGGACATTACAGTCGATGGGAAATATGTTGGCAACACGCCTTCGACTGTTCGATTAGCCTCCGGCGATCATATGGTCAAAATCGAGAAGGCTGGATTCAATTCCTGGCAGAGATCACTCTCGGCAAGTGCGGGGAGTAATCTTTCCTTATCTCCGACCCTTGAAAAAAAACAATAGTCTCGGCCGGAGGTGAAAGGAACATTCCTCGACAGTTGGAGGAGAAATCCGTGGAAAACAAACCTGCACAGTTGGTGCTTCGGGTCGACGGGGGCCGCGATGCTGATGATGAGGACCGAGCGG
>QHXH01000143.1 GCA_003222855.1 Acidobacteriota bacterium | reverse complement strand
ACCGATACGAACGCACTTTCGTTCTATTCTTGGGATTCTGCTCGAATAAATTGACTAAGTGGAGACATAAGATGCGGACAGCAACTGTTGAAAACGGCAAGCACACGGGAATCAAGTTCGCTCATTTAGCCGCGAAGGCTGCGGAAGGAAAAGTTCTCGCGGAGGATCTGGTCGAGATTGGAAAACGAAAAGCGCAACGAGTGATCAGGCGAGGATACGAAGCCGGGGAAGATTACCTTGACGACACGACGCATTACATCAAACATAATCCCTGGCATTCGGTAGGCATCGCGCTGAGCGTCGGACTAACGCTGGGTTTTCTGAGTGGGTTTCTAAGTAGACGACGTTGAGTTCGCTCGCTTGCGGGAATAGATAAAGATCAACCATCGAGCCAGCATAGATCAAAGCGAGCTGGATAGTTCAACTGGCCGCGAAACCGCTGCCGGAAGAGCGACAATTACTGCTTAAGTTGCATCTCTGATCCGGTCGCTACCACCACCCCACGCGGGCTGCCCGTGCGGGGATCCTGGTTCGCTCGCGGTTCTGTAACGTTTGCGTTCTTCTGCGCTTTCAGTAAGCAGTCATTCAGCACTCTCGCCAATTCGCCGACGTGAGGTTCCTTGATCATGTCGAGATGAGTTCCGGGAATTTCGTGTAACTGCATTCCGTCGCGGGCCAGCGTCATCCAGCCTTCAATCATATCGAATTTCGCCCGCAAATCTTTGCTGGCCCAAAACAGCGTAACGCGCCCATCATATTGTTGCGGCCGATACTTCTGCGCTGCCAGCCAATTGAACTCTTCCACCTCGCGCAACGAGCGCGGCAGCTCGCGTCCGAGATTTTGATAAGAGCGATAAATAGTCCGCCAAATTTTGCTCTTCACTCGCACGGGTCCGTATTTGGATTTGTCGCGCAGGTACGCAGCCTTTTCCGGCAAACGCAAACCACTCAGGTTCGAAAGATGCGCGCCGGCTCTTTTAAGTAAGCGCCGCGCCTTCGTGCTTAGTGAATCACCGTTTGGCGAAAGCCGTTCATACCCCATCGGGTACGAATCAAGCAGGGCGAGTAGTCCAACTTCGTGACCCTGCGCGCGCAGTTGGCAAGCCATTTCATACGCGATAATTCCGCCGAGCGAACGGCCGCCGAGAAAATATGGTCCGTTGGGTTGAAGCTCACGCAGTTCTTTAAGGTAGTGCGCCGCCATCGCGTCAATGCGTTCGTGCGGAGCTTCCTTGCCATTCAAGCCTCGCGACTGCAAACCATAAAAAGGCTGGTCCGACGGAAGATGACGCGCGAGATCGTAATACTCGAGCACATTTCCGCCGACCGCATGCACGCAGAAGAATGGCGGCCGAGAGCCCCGCGGCTGAATCGAAACCAGCGACGACCATGACGACGCGCATTCGGTTTGCAGAATCGCGGCGAACTGCGCGATGGTCGGCGCCTGGAACAGCGTGGCCAGCGGCAGCCGCTTTCCAAACTCTTTTTCCATCAGCGCAAACAGCCGCACTGCGATCAATGAGTGCCCGCCTAATTCGAAAAAGTTGTCATGAATGCTGACCTGTTGGATACCGAGCACCTGCTTCCAAATTGTCGTCAGCATTTCTTCGACACCTGAACGTGGAGACGCGGTTTCAAAGTTTCTCGAATTAACGACTTGTGCTGGCGCAGGCAAGGCGCGACGATCGAGCTTTCCGTTCGGCGTGAGCGGCAGCGCTTCCAGGATCACGAAACTTGCCGGGATCATGTACGCGGGAAGCTTCTCGCTCAGAATCTGGCGCAGCTTATCGGCAGTGATCACGGAATCATCAGACGGAACGATGTAAGCGATCAGATCGATTTCACCTGATTTGTTGTTAGAAGCGATGACTGCGGCTTCGCGGGCAAAACCGGTCCTAACCAGCGTCGCTTCAATTTCTCCGGGTTCAATGCGAAAGCCGCGAATCTTTATCTGCCGATCGGCACGGCCCGCGTGCTCGACGTTTCCATCAGGCAAGTAGCGGCCGAGATCACCGGTGCGATAAAGTCCGTCGCGCTCGTCGTTCGTGAATGGATTGACAATGAAGCGTTCACGCGTCAGCGCATCATCGCCAAGATACCCTTTCGCCAGATGGCGACTGCGAAAATAAATCTCGCCGAGTTCGCCGATACCACAGGCTCTTTGTGCCGCGTCCAGGACGAGCAACTGAACATCTGTGATTCCTTTTCCCAGCGGCAGACCCTGCCTGGCTGATTTTAATTCATTGTGATACTCGTCGTCGTCGACGTAATAGCCGACCGCTCTTTGCGTTTCGGTCGCGCCGAACAGATTCACGCAGGTGATCGAGGGCGCCAGCTGCTTCAAGCGTGCGACATTGCGTCGCGTCAAAACGTCTCCGACGAGAAACGAGTAACGAAGAGAATCGACAGGTTCATCGTCGTCGTTTGCGCCGAACTCTTCACAGAGCAGCTGCGCCATCACGGGCGTGAGGTTCGCAATTGTAATCTCCCGCTGTCGCATCCACGCGCGCAAACGATCGGGCGCTTCGAGACACGCCGGATCCGGAATACAAACTGTGCCGCCGAGTTGCAGCGGCGTGAAGATGTCGCGATGCAGCGGATCGTGCGCCAAACCTGACAGCATGCAGAAGCGATCAGAGTTGTTGAGGCCAAACGTCTCGACGGCCCACGCAGTAAACAATGTGAGCGGACCATGCCGGCCCATTACACCTTTCGGCAAACCCGTTGATCCTGAAGTGAACGCGACGTAAGCAAGATCATCGGCTTCGATACTCACCTTAGGATTTGTAGTTGAGCAGTGCACAAACGAATCAGTACCACCGCCCATCGATAATTGCGCGCGACTGCAAAACTGTAACGAATCCAGGAACTCGGCAAGCATCTCCGGCAATGGCCCAGCCGCTTCGATCTGAATGAATGCGCGTGGCGACGCGATCTTTAAGCAGTCAATCATTCGAGCGGCCGGATAAGCCGGATCGAGAATCGTAAAGGCTGCGCCTGCCTTGAGCACGCCGAGGATCGCGTATATCAGCGGCGCGCTGCGGTGTGCATAAATCGCGACTACATTTCCCACCTGAATTCCGTGCTCGATGAGATAGTTTGCAAGCTGATTACTCCGCGATTCCAAATCGTGGTAGGTCAAACTTTGATTTGGATCGATGACAGCGATCCTGTTGGGATGGCCCTCCGCCCGTTTCGAAAATAGACGCGCGATCGATTCGGATTCGTGCGCAACGAGTGACTGCGTCGGATCAGGCAAAGACTTTTGCGCCGCGAGGGTGACCAGCGAATAATTATGGATCTTCTCGTGCGGACGTTCGGTGATTTGTGTGAGCAGATGCTCGAACTGCCCCATCATTTCCTTGATGCGCGCGGGCGTAAACAAATCGGTGTTGTAAACAAACGCAAGCTTAATCTCTTTCTCGCCCACGCCCGCGTACAGAGTCAAATCAAATTTTGAAAGCGTCTCGTCCGACTGAAGCCACGCATCGACAAAGCTGACGCTATCGCCGCCCGGCAGTTGAATCTGGTCCGAAAAACTGAACAGATTGAAATAGACCTGAAAGATGGAAGTGCGGCTCAGGTCGCGCTCGGGCTTTAGCTCTTCAATCAATTTTTCAAACGGCAGGTCCTGATTCGAATAAGCATCGAGCGCTGTCTGCCGCACGCGGGCCAGGAGTTGAACGAAATCCGGGTCGCCGGACAAGTCGCTGCGCAAGGCCAGATTATTGAGAAAAAAGCCAATCAGGTTTTCCGTCTCGGCGCGCGGTCGATTAGCGATGGGAGAGCCGACGACAATGTCGTCCTGGCCGCTCAGGCGATGAAGCAGCACCTTGAAAGCAGCGAGCAACGTCATGAAGAGGGTCGCGCCTCCGCGTTGACTCAGGGCTCTTAATGCGTCAGTGAGTTCGGCGGATAGCGTCTGAGCCAAACGCTCGCCAGCAAACGTTTGCACCGGCGGTCGCGCACGATCAGTTGGCAAGTCGAGCACCGGCAGTTCGCCACCGAGTTGCGTTTTCCAATAAGTTAGCTGCCGTTCAATCAATTCATCGCGCAGCCAGTCTCTTTGCCATAAAGCATAATCGGCGTACTGAACCGGAAGCTCGACAAGTGGCGACGTTCTTCCGCTCGCGAAAGCGTCATATAAGATCGACAACTCTTTGAAAAAAATCAGCAGCGACCAACCGTCGCTTACGATGTGATGCATCGTGACCAAAAAGATCGACTCTTGTGCGCTGATTCGAATGAGCTTCGTCCTGATCAGCGGACCGCGGGACAGATCAAAAGGGCGCCGCGCTTCGTCTTCGATGAGGCGGCGGCTTTCTATTTCACCGGCTGCTGCTGATAGAGAGGTGAGATCGATTACTTCAATCGTGGTGTGGCAGTCTTGCAAGATAACCGGCGCCGGCTCGCCATCGCGGGTGATGAAACTTGTTCGCAATGCTTCGTGACGACGAACAATCTCAGTCACAGCTTTTTGCAACGTGTCGATGTTGATTGCCCGCGACAGCCGCACCGCCATGGGAACGTTGAAAACGGGGGAGCCGGGTATCAACTGATCCAGAAACCAAAGGCGTTCCTGGGCGAACGACAACCTTGGTGCTGCGCCTGGCGAACGACAAGGAATGCCCGGCGGCGAACCTAATTCGGGATCGAGATCACCGCGAAGATACTTTTCGAGCAGGTGACGCTTTGCTTCAGAAGCGGCGGCGAAATCCACGTTCGCTTGTAGTTGTGAAATTCGTTCCAAAGGAAAACCCGAGTCACTGATTATGCAGATCGATGAAATGGACAACCGCTCTCGCGGTTTTGAATTTGGGGGACCAGGCCGGACGTGGGAGCCACTTCATCAAAGGTAATTTGCAGCGCAGTGAGCCCCCGCAAGCCGAGATTGTCTCGCCAAACGATCGATTGATTTGGCGCCAGCGCCAGGTTCGCCGTGCGGCGCGCAATCACTTCGAATGTTAACTGGCCTTCAATGCGCGCAAGCGCCGCGCCGAAACAAAAGTGACTGGCCCAACCAAAAGCCAGATGCCGATTGTCGGCGCGCGTAATGTCGAGGCGATCCGGATCGGCAAAACGTTCGGGATCGCGATTGCCGGCCGCCATCACCGCAATCACAGCCTGACCTTTGCGAATGGATTTACCGCCTAATTCTGTATCTTCCGGGCAAATGCGGGCGGTTTGTTGGCTCGGACTTTCGTAACGCAACAGTTCTTCGACCGCTGAAGGAATCAGCGAGAGATCGTCACGCAGCCTCTGTGTCTCATCCGGATTCCTAATCAGCGTGAGCACGCCGTTTCCGATCAAGTTGGTGGTGGTTTCCTGGCCACCCACCATCGTCACGATGCAATTCGCAATGATCTCTTCTTCGGTCAAACAGTCCCCATCAATCTCAGCAGTCATGAACGAATTAATGAGTCCCTCACGCGGATGGCTTTTTTGTTCGCGTATTGCCTCACGGAAATAGTCTGTCATCTCTTCCACGCACTTGAGGGTTCGCGACGCGCGATCCGGATTGTGTTGAAAGTTTCCCAGCACTTCCGCAAAATCCGCGGACCAGGCTTTCAATCGATCGCAATCCGAGGTCGGCACGCCGAGCATCTCTGCCGTCACGATCGCCGGCAAAGGCGCGGCGAGATCGTTTATCACGTCCAGGTGCCCGCGTTGCAGTAACGGCTCCAGGAGCTCTTCGAGAATTCCCCGGATGTGATTGCGGAGGGCTTCGACGCGCGC
>QHXH01000738.1:1205-1606 GCA_003222855.1 Acidobacteriota bacterium | reverse complement strand
TTGAAGAGCAATCGCCAGACTATCGCGACGAAGTTCTGCCGCCATCGATCACCGCTCGCCTCGCGATCGAGGCCGGCGTGCGACAGGGCTGGGATCGCTACGTTGGGCCAAAGGGTGATGTAATTTGTCTCGATCGTTTCGGTGCCTCGGCGCCGGGTGACATCGCACTAAACAACCTGGGATTCAATGTGGATAGTCTCCTGAAGCATGCGCGCGCATTGCTGTAAAGGTAAGAGTCATTTCGTTATGCAATTAGCTCATTATTGAAGCATGAGGATCCGATGGGATGAGCATAAGCGGCAAAAGATTTTGAAAGAGCGCAAGATCGATTTTGCCGATCTTGAGGATTTGCTCTATCAGCCTTATGTGGAGGATCAAAGTTTGTCTTACGGGGACCAATA
>QHXH01000738.1:0-1170 GCA_003222855.1 Acidobacteriota bacterium | reverse complement strand
CAACGCCGCAGGAAAAAAGAATCTATGAACAAGAAACGCAATAAAGAATTGGATATTGAAGAGATTGCTGAAAGGGCTCAGCGTGGTGAGGACGTTTCGAAACACTTCACAGGTCGTCACGTCGCGAGGCAAAAGATTGACGTTGACCTGCCGCTAGGCTTTCTTAGGCTGATCGACGAAGAGTGCAAACGCATGGGAATTACGCGGCAGGCTTGGATCAAGATGGCTTGCGATCAGATGTTGCGGCAAGCGGACACCGGCCGAGGTCTCGCCAAAGTCTCCTAGACATTTAATCCTAATCGAGTTTGAACGTGCTGAGAGTCTCAGACCCATGTCTGACTGGGCCTTTCAGAAAAGACGTAAGTGAAAGCAGTCAAAATCGTTTCGTACGGCGGCGACGAAGGCCTTGAAGTGGGCCAGGTCGCGGATGCTCCACCCGCGACTGCGGATCGCGTGCGCGTGCGCGTGCGCGCCGCGGGATTGAATCGCGCGGATATCTTGCAGCGCCTGGGCCGCTACCCCGCGCCGCCGGGTTATTCGCAAGACATTCCGGGACTTGAATTCGCCGGCGAAGTTGTCGAAGTAGGCGAAGAAGCGCGTGCGTGGAAAGTTGGCGATCGTGTTTTCGGAATTACTGGTGGCGGAGCGCAAGCGGAATTTGTGACGGTACCGGAAAGCACGCTCGCCGAGATTCCGGCGAATCTTGACTGGGCGGAAGCAGCCTCGATTCCCGAAGTCTTCATGACGGCGCACGACGCGCTGTTCACCCAATGTCGCTTGCAAATGGGCGAGCGCGTTTTGATTCACGCCGCGGGATCCGGCGTCGGTACCGCGGCCAGCCAACTTGTCAACGCTGCCGGGGCAATCGCATACGGTACGTCGCGGACCGCGGAGAAGCTTGCCAGAGCGAAAGAGTTCGGTCTTATTGAGTCAGTTGTCGTTGCGAACGACAGTTCAGAGTTTGCAGAGGCCGTTAAGCGGTGGACAAACGATGCGGGCGTGGATGTGATTCTCGATTTGGTCGGCGCGGCTTATTTGAAAGCCAACCTTGATTCGCTCGTCTTGAAAGGACGCCTCATCTTCGTCGGCACCACTAGCGGGGCGAAAGCTGAGATTGATTACTCGGTAGCGATGCACAAACGACTTCGCATCATGGGCACGTCCTTACGC
>QHXH01000737.1 GCA_003222855.1 Acidobacteriota bacterium | reverse complement strand
CAAGCTTGCGCAGCGCCGCCTCGCCGTCGGGCGCCGCCTGCACTCGATAGCCGAGCCTTTGCAGCTCCTTCTGCAAGACCAGACGGAGGTTGGCTTCGTCTTCGGCAATCAGAAGTCGCGCATCACGCTGTTCGTTCACTTAATGTTTACTCCGCACAGTCAGAACCATCCGCGATGGTTCTTCGAGGTGATGGATCACCCGCCCGCTATCGCCGGCGGTACCGACTGGTCTGCGATGGGCAGAGTGATTGTAAACGTGGTGCCGGCACCGACACTCGACCGCACATCGAGCCGGCCTCCGTGCTCAGATAAAATACCATAACAAACGGCCAGTCCCAGACCGGTGCCATGGCCTACATCTTTGGTGGTGAAGAATGGATCGAAAATCTTGGTCAGGTTCTCTGGCGGAATGCCGATGCCGGTGTCGCTGATTTCGATAAGCACGACCGGCCCGCGCCGGAGCGCGCGCAGAGTCAAGGTGCCGCCGTCCGGCATCGCGTCGAGTTGGGAAGATCATCACCGGCCTCGACCACAATTTGAACGTTATCGCCACGCTGCTGATGAGTAACAAGGCGCGCGGTCGATTTAATCAACTCCGCGAGATTAATCAGCACGCGGTAGCCGGAACGCAAGCGACTGAAATCGAGCAGCCCGTTCGTGATCGTCTTGCAGCGAAAGGCTTCGTCGCGAATCAGACCGAGATATTCCCGCAGGTCTTCGGCTTCGGGAGAGTCGTTGAAGGCGCCTTCTTCGATTCGCTTCTCCAGACTTTCGGCGCAAGCGGCGATGGTGGCCAGCGGATTATTGATCTCATGGACGACGCCGGCAGCCAGGCGGCCAATGGCGGCGAGTTTTTCAGCGCGCGCCACGGCGCGTTCGGACTTGACGCGCGCGGTTATATTTTCACCGACCGTGATGACATGTGTCACCTGATCGTCCTCGTCTGCGCGCATTGGGATCTTGCTAATCAACCAATGATTGGTTTCGCCGTTCTCTGTGACACTCTCTTGTTCGACGCGATGAATTGTGCCGGTAGAAAAAACTTTGCTGAATTCGCGTTCGAGCAACTGGCGACTCTGCTTGGTCAAAACATCGAAAATGTTTCGGCCGATCGCCTCGCCACGCGGCAGACCCAGTTCGCCCAACTCGCGGTTTCGGTTCCAGGCCACGATCCGATAGTCACGATCGATCGCGTACAGCGAAAGCGGCAGACTATCAATGATCGCTTCCGTGAAACGCTCGTGCATCTCGGCTTCCAGGGTGCGGCGGTCAACTTCTTCAGCCAGAGTCGCGGCGGACTCGCGCGCGCCCAGATAGAGCGACGAAATATGCGATGCCAGCGCTGCCTGTTGCGCCGCCGCGTCAATCAGCCGGCGTTGCGCGTCAGTGCACTCAGCCCGCGAACCGAAGGCGACCATCAGCGCGCCGACGTTCTTGCCGCCGAAACGAACCGGGACCACATATTCGCACTCGTGTACCTGGTCGCGCAGCAGGAATTCGCGTTTGTTGGTCAGCAAATCCGGAGTCGTCCGGCGCTGTCCGCGTTGCCCTCGCGATCAAACACACACACTGACAGAGCCTGGCCGTTGTTTCGGACGGCGCAGGCACACAGTGCGGCGTTGGTTCCTTCGTAAGTAGCGCCGGCAACGCGACGCGCCACCTGCTCTGGCACCAGCGTGCGCAGCAACCCTCTTCCCAAATCCGCGAGGAACTGCAACTCGCGATTGGTGCCGATCAGTTGCGATTCGCGCTGCGCGAAATTCAAATGAGAGTTAATCCGCGAAAGCAACTCGCCGGGAGTTGATGGCTTAACGATATAGTCGTCCGCGCCGGCTGAGAACGCTTCGACTTTTCGACCCTCGCTGTCGTTTGCTGAAAACACCAGCAGAGGCAGTTGCTGCATCGCCGGCTGCGCGCGCAGCAGACGACAGAGCGCGAGCCCGTCAACTTCAGGAAGCTCGGCTTCGAGCATCACCAAATCGCAGGGCTCGTTTTGCAACAGCCGAAGCGCCGACGGCGCATCGGCCACCGCAATTGTGCGATGCCCGGCGCCTTCAAAGACGCTGCGCAGTCCCTCACGCGCCGATGCGTCCGAATCGACGATAAGCAGCGTGGCTGCGGTTTTTTCCAGATTAAGAGAAGCAGACATTAATTGTGCGAGCGAGGCACCGATTATTCTGTACCGCGAGCGGTAGCGAGAGGGTATGGGGGGCGGGTCAGAGTAACCCGAGTTGCTGACTTGTGCGGCGCCTTCCCCGGCGGTGAATATGCTTTCGGCGCACAGACTGGTACGCACCCTGTTTCCAGATTGAAAGATAGGGGGTCGAGTTGTCAAGAAGATTAATTGATCGAGCCGGTAATCAGGGTGTTTGCGCCAACGTCCGAGGCCTGCTCGGCCTCAGCTTTGGGATAGGCCGTCTCTACATTGACCGGCCCGAGGAACCCGATCTTGTGACTGGACTTGGCACGATACATGGCCTCGTCCGCGGCGATCAAGAGTTGGTCAAGCGATTCGCCGTCCTCGCCAAAAACAGCCGCGCCCACGCTAATCCCGACGCGAGCGTAAGTGTCGGCGCGAATCTGCAATGAAAAAGTTGACACGACTTTCTCGATGCGCTCGCAGAGTTCCGTGACTTGTTCGGCGGTCAGGTTCGGAAGAATAGCAACGAATTCGTCGCCGGCATATCGCGCGAGAAAATCGTATTCGCGCATTTGGGCCTGGACCAGGGCGGCAACTTCGCGCAGCATGCGATCGCCAATCTGGTGGCCAAACGTGTCGTTAACCAGTTTGAATTCGTCGAGATCAAGCATGATTACCTGGAAAGCACAGTTGGTGCGTTGCGAGCGCGAGACTTCTTCGTCGAACCGGACTTGAAGACCACGCGCATTCGGTAAACCGGAAAGCGGATCGGTAAGCGCATTGGATTCCGCGCGCGCGTGATTAACTGCATTGGCCAGGGCATCCGAAGCCAAACGCGTTACGGCCTCCAACAGCCGGATTTGATCATCGCTGTACTTTCCGGCGGCCAGCGAATAAATCGAAAGAGCGCCCAGCAATAGATCGCCTTTGAATAACGGCAGCGAAGCCATTGAATGGTATTCGTCCACAGGCGCAAACTGGGTGTCCTTGAAATCAAGACTCGGATGAAGCTCATTGATCGCTCTGCGGTTTGCCAGCGCGAAGCCGGTCGCGCCTTCGCCCGGGGCTATGCACTGGGCCTGCATCGTCTCGGCGTTCAGGCCGACCGCGAGTGCGGCGCTGGCAAAACCCTTCGTGTCGTCGTACAGGTAAACGATGCAGGTATCGAACGGGACGATG
>QHXH01000142.1 GCA_003222855.1 Acidobacteriota bacterium | reverse complement strand
AGAAGTCGCTGACGCAATCAAGAAGATGGCGGTGCGCGGAGCGCCGGCCATCGGAGTCTCTGCCGCCATGGGCCTGGCCCTGGGTGCGAGCCAATCAGTGGGAACTTCGGTCGCCGATCTTGAATTTGATTTCAACTTCATGTGCAAAGTGATGGAAGCGACGCGGCCGACGGCAGTCAATCTGTTCTGGGCCATCGAGCGCATGCGCGGAGTGATCGCGAAGGCAAAATCCGAAAACGTCCGCGACGAGGAAGAAATAAAGAAGCGTCTCACCGAAGAAGCGTTGTTGATTTACAACGAGGATATTGAAGCGAACCGGGCAATCGGACTGTTTGGCGGCGAATTGATTCCTGATGGCGCGACGGTGTTGACCCATTGTAACGCCGGCGCGTTAGCCACAGCCGGTGATTACGGAACCGCGCTCGGCGTGATTCGCGGTGCCATCCATGCCGGCAAGCGCGTCGCGGTCATTGCAGACGAGACGCGGCCCTTTCTGCAAGGCGCGCGTCTGACGGCCTGGGAATTAGCGAAAGACAACATTCCCGTCACCGTGATCACAGACAATATGGCCGGCCACGTGATGAAGCAGGGTAAAGTCGACTGTGTTGTTGTCGGGGCCGATCGGATTGCCGCGAACGGTGACACGGCCAACAAGATCGGGACGTACATGGTCGCCGTACTGGCAATGCAACATAACATTCCTTTTTATGTAGCAGCCCCTCTGTCGACCGTTGATCTCTCGACGGCCACCGGTGACGACATTCCGATCGAAGAGCGCGACGCGAAAGAAGTGACCCACGTTCGCGAACATCAATTGACGCCCGACGGTGTGGATGTCCACAACTTTGCGTTCGACGTTACCCCAAACGAACTCATCGCCGCGATCGTTACGGATCGCGGAATCGCACGTCCTCCATACACTGAAAGCCTCCGAACTTTAGCCGAGGCGCTCTCGGCGCACGCGCGATAACGAGGAGGCGGCCATCGCACCGAACATCAACCAACAAAATCTTACGCTGCCGCCCGATCTGAGAAGCGCTGTCGAAGCCGCGCTCGAGGATTGGGAGGCCAACCGCAAGGTTGAAAAGCTTTGGGCCGGTGATCCTTCCCTGTGGACCAATCAAGGCGAAGAAAAATGGCTTGGCTGGCTGAACATTGTCGAGGAACAGCAAAGGACTGTTAGGCGATTCGCCAACTTCGCTGCGGAAGTAAAAGACGCGGGCTTCACGCACGGCTTGCTACTGGGAATGGGCGGATCAAGTCTGTGCCCGGAAGTCTTGCGCAAGTCGTTCGGCAAGATTGACGGCTTTCCTGATCTGCGCGTTCTGGATTCAACCGACCCAGCACAAATCCGCGCGATTGAAAACCGAATCGATCTCGCTAAGACGTTATTTTTCGTTTCAAGCAAGTCGGGGACAACGCTCGAGCCAAATATCTTCAAACAATATTTCTATGCGCGAGCGAAAGAAGCAGTGGGAGCTGATCAGGTCGGCAGCCGTTTTATCGCGATTACCGATCCGGGATCGAAGTTACGAGAAGAAGCCGCGCGGGAAAACTTCCGAAAGATATTTTTGGGCGTTCCGTCAATTGGCGGACGCTACTCAGCGCTTTCGGATTTTGGTTTGGCGCCCGCTGCGGCAATGGGCATTGATGTCGGCAGGTTTCTGGATCGCGCGAGCGAAATGGTGAAGGCGTGTCGCGACGGATTAGCACAAAACAATCCGGGTGTGATTCTGGGGGCAGTGCTGGGCATGGCTCATAACCTTGGTCGCGGCAAGGTTACCATCGTCGCCTCACCTCCGATCTTTGACGTCGGCGCGTGGCTGGAACAGTTATTGGCCGAATCGACCGGGAAGAATGGAAAGGCTTTGATTCCAGTCAACCGCGAACCGCTGGCTTCGCGGGGCGTATATGGCGATGATCGCGTCTTCGTCTACCTGCGGTTAGACTCTGCACCCGACGTTTCGCAGGATACGGCGGTGGCCGAGCTAGAGAGCGCCGGGCAACCGGTGATCTCGATTTCAGTCGCAGACGTTTACGATCTGAGTCAGGAATTTTTCCGTTGGGAGATCGCCACGGCAGTCGCGGGATCGATTATCGGCATCAATCCGTTCGATCAACCTGACGTTGAAGCGAGCAAAGTCGTCACCCGAAAGCTCACCGAGGAATATGAGCGCACCGGTTCTTTGCCTCCTGAATCTCCTTTTTCTGAAGCCGAAGGAATTCAGCTCTTCGCAGATCGTAAAAATGCAGAAGCTCTTCAAAAGACGGCCAGCGAACCATCATTGAAAGGATACCTAAAGGCTTTGCTCGACCAGTTGCAGCCGCATGACTACTTCGCATTGCTCGCATATGTTGAGATGAACGACACGCACGAGCGCACGCTGCAAGTTGCGCGCGAATCCGTGAGAGATGCAAAACGGGTCGCGACCTGTCTGGGCTTTGGTCCGCGTTTTCTTCATTCAACCGGCCAGGCTTATAAGGGTGGTCCCAACGGTGGAGTCTTTCTGCAAGTCACTTGCGATGACGCGACCGACTTGCCGGTCCCGGATCAGAACTACACTTTCGGAATTGTAAAAGCAGCGCAGGCACGCGGCGATTTTGAAGTACTCAACGAACGTGGCCGGCGCGCGTTGCGGGTGCATTTGGGAGCGGATGTTGGTGACGGACTGCGAAGGTTGGGAGCCGCGGTCAAGGCACTTGTCTAACTCTTCGTGCCTTTGTGTCTTAGTGGTGATGAAGTGTCAGAACCGGGAGCGGTAGCGACCGGATCATGAGCTATCGTTGTGTTACAGATCCCATCGCTACCGCTCCGGGTTCTGACACAAAAGGATGATGCCATGCAACTAGGAATGATTGGTCTCGGCCGCATGGGCGCCAACATGGTGCGGCGGCTGATGCGCGGGGGACACGAATGCGTCGTCTGGGACGTGAGCGCCGATAACGTGAAAACACTGGCGGGTGAAGGCGCCATCGGCGCCGAGTCACTCGACGATCTACTCGCCAAGCTGAACCAACCCCGCGCGGTTTGGATCATGGTGCCCGCCGGCCAGGCGACGGAACAGACCGTGAATGATCTCGCTGCGCGTATGACGTCGGGCGACATCATCATCGATGGTGGCAACTCTTACTTTAAAGACGACGTTCGGCGTGCTGCCGCGCTAAAAGACAAAAGCATCAACTATATGGATGTGGGCACGAGCGGCGGTGTGTGGGGACTCGAACGCGGCTACTGCATGATGATTGGCGGACCGCAGAAAACCGCGCGTAATCTCGATCCGATTTTCAAAACGCTCGCTCCTGGTCGCGGCAATATCACTCGCACTCCCGGCAGGGAGAAGGTCGCCGGCACGGTCGAAGATGGCTATCTCTACTGCGGCCCATCGGGCGCGGGCCACTTTGTGAAGATGGTCCACAACGGCATCGAGTATGGATTGATGCAGGCGTACGCTGAAGGCTTCGACATCTTTCGCAACGCCAATTCCGAGCAACTCCCCGCAGACATTCGTTACGATCTGAACATTTCGGACATCGCGGAGGTTTGGCGGCGCGGCAGTGTGGTTTCTTCCTGGTTGCTGGATCTTACGGCCATGGCTTTGGTGGAGGATCCTGAACTAGCAAGCTACAGCGGCTTCGTTCAGGACTCAGGCGAAGGCCGCTGGACCATCCAGGCAGCGATCGAAGAAGCGGTGCCGGCCGAAGTTTTGAGTGCGGCGCTGTATGCACGTTTTCGATCGAGGCAGGAACACACGTTCGCAGAGAAAATTCTTTCGGCGATGCGGAAAAAATTTGGCGGGCACGTCGAACCGAAAAGTTAGTTTTGTTTTGCTTCCCTCTTTCTTTGGTAGTGTCTTATTTTGACTTTGCGCATCTTGGTGCCTTGGCGTCTTTGCGTGAGATTACCCTTTGATGCAGAACGGTTCACGCAAAGGAAAAACCGCAAAGTAAGACGCTACTCTCCCAATGGCAGAGGGAAAAAACCTATGGCGACAGAGACCAATAACAAATCGCACATTAGTCCGCCGTGTATTCTGGTTATCTTTGGCGCGGCCGGCGATCTCACAAAACGAAAATTAGTTCCGGCGCTCTACAACCTGCGCAAAGAGAATTTGCTGCCTGAGAGCTTTGCGATCATCGGGGTTGCGCGCGCGGAAATGAACGATGAAGAGTTTCGTCGCCGGCTGCGCGATGATATGAATGAATTCGCCACCGAAAAGGTCGAAGCCGAAGTTTGGGATTGGATCGCGCAGCGGCTTTTTTATCTTTGGGGAGATTTTAATGACGAGCAGACTTTCGCGAATCTAAAAGACGCGTTGGAAAAAGTCGATCGAGAAAGCGATACCCGCGGCAATTATTGTTTTTATCTGGCTACGGCGCCTCAATACTTTGCTTCGGTGGTACAGAAACTGGGCGCGGCCGGCTTGACTAAGGAAGGAAAGGATCACTGGCGGCGCGTGGTGATCGAAAAGCCATTTGGCTCAGACCTCAAGTCAGCACAAAAACTGAATCGCGACATCAGGCGGGTACTGAAGGAAGATCAGATTTATCGAATCGATCATTATCTGGGAAAGGAAACCGTTCAGAATATTCTCATCTTTCGATTCGGTAACGGAATTTTTGAGCCTATCTGGAACCGCAGTTACATCGATTGTGTGCAAATCACCGCCGCCGATAAAGTCGGGGTCGAGCAACGCGGCGGTTATTACGAGCAGGCGGGCGCGTTGCGGGACATGGTGCCGAATCATTTGCTGCAGTTGGTTACGCTCACCGCGATGGAGCCACCGGTGTCTTTCAAAGCGAACGCCGTGCGCGACGAGCAGGCGAAGGTCCTTCATGCGATTCAATGTCCTTCCCCTGAAGAAGCCGACCGGCGCACTATCCGCGGACAGTATGACGCCGGAATGATCGATGGCGAATCCGCGCCGCCTTATCGCAGTGAACCAAACGTCGCGCCGGACTCAAGCGTCGAGACTTTTGTCGCGCTGAAGATTCTCATCGACAACTGGCGTTGGAGCGATGTGCCCTTCTATCTGCGCACCGGAAAACGCCTCGCAGCTCGCGACACCGAAATCGCGATCAAGTTTAAGCGCGCGCCGTTCATGCTTTTTCGCGACTCTCCGGTTGATCGGCTGTCGAGCAACCGGCTCGTGCTGCACATTCAGCCGGATGAAGGAATTTCCCTGCGCTTTGGCGCAAAGGAGCCCGGTCCGATTCTGAAAATCGGCGCGGTGGATATGGACTTTGATTACGAAGATTATTTCGGCGACGTGCCCAGCACCGGATACGAGCGGCTGCTGCACGATTGCATGATGGGCGACGCGACATTGTTTCAGCGCGCCGATCAAGTTGAGGCCGGATGGGCCGTAGTCGCGCCGATTCAGGAAGCCTGGGCCAACGCGCCGCCACCCAACTTCCCGAGCTATAAAGCCGGAACTTGGGGGCCTCAGGAAGCTGATGAACTCCTGGCCAAAGATGGTCGTGCGTGGGAGCAGACTCACGATATCAGAAAGTCAGAACCGCATGCGGCAGCCGGCGCTTGATATCACGTCAAGAGCCTTTGCCGTTACGTGATCCGTCGTCCGCCACCGCGGTTGGTTCTGACACCGGTTCGTATCGCCGGGTGCGATGTGCGCGGCGCCAGCCGGGCTTTTGATTGAAACGCTTCTCATCACGTCCAACGCAATCCCAACAAATGTGGTGCAATCGATTGTTCTCGCCGATTGATTCCACCACGTGCGCTGTCTCGCGATCGCAGCGTTCGCAGCGATAAATCTTTTCATGTTCTCCCGGTATCATGGCCCGCTTCTTGAAATCGTATCATGCCGCGAACATTCGGAGCAGCCAGAGCGCCATCCTTAACTGATCAAGACACCGCGATAAGACAACTCTCCATTAACAATGCGCGCCGCCGAAGTGAACGGATGCGGCTCTGCTTTTCCAATGGCCATGATGTGCTTTACTTCAATTCCCTTCACTTTCAAATAATCGGAAATCAAGCTGCGATGACATCGCCACCAGACTGCTTCTGAACACATAATCGCGGTTCGGCCGGTCGTCGCGAGGTCCAACAGGCGGTCGATGCCTTTACGAAACTCGTCCGTCTCCATGTAATCTGCATAGCCGCGAAACGATTCGTTACGCCAGGCAATGTTGAGCGAATCGGGCCGCGCCCGCCGCCGGCCTCCCAATTCCGAGAAATGTTGGTAGCGGATATCGGCACCCGCCAACGATGCGTCCAACTGCTCCCTGTTAAAGTGTGGATAACGGCGTGAACCGGGAAAGCTTCGCACATCGGCCAACAAATGAATTTCACACGACTTAAGCTTGTTAATAAAGTCTTCGATCGATAGGGTCGAATGCCCGATTGTCCACAGTGATATTTGATTTCGCATTTTGGTTCGTTACCAACTGAAGCCCTTAAGTAAGGAATTTTGCAAGGCTC
>QHXH01000736.1 GCA_003222855.1 Acidobacteriota bacterium | reverse complement strand
CTCGTTCTTATCCGGTGCTTGGTCTCGACTCAAATGGCTTACGCGTGCTGCAGCGCCTGGGCTTCGGCGAAGAGAAGAAGAATTACTCCGCGTCATACCGATCAGTCCAGGAAGCCATCCAGAATGATCTGAATGATGATTACGATTGGTTGATTGATGCGCATCTGCTGCTGCGGCGGCATGGAAAAGAGTTGTGTAAGACGAGTCGGCCGCTGTGTGAGAAGTGTCCGGTGAGGACGAGTTGCGCCTACTATGCTCGTGTCAGAACCGCGAGCGGTAGCGACCGGATCAGGCGAGGGCGTGGCAAGTCTAAGGCGACTCTTTGAATTCGCTCGCTACCGCTCGCGGTTCTGAACCATCCGCTCCACCACTAAACTGAATCCCATAATTAAATAAAAGATCATAACGACTTCTGAATCGCCCCAGTTGTAATGCACGATGCCGCTGGTCATGAAGCCCAGCAGTCCGCCCAACGCGCCCAACACAATTCCTCTTTCGATCCAAGCTTCTTGCGACACTTGGCGCCGTGTCCGCCAGAGCGTCCATGCATACGCGCCCAGCAGAATCAGCCAGGCGATCAGCGTAGGCACGCCGCGCTCGAGCGCAATCTGCAGGTAATCCGAATGCATGTGGCCCATCGGAAGCTTGCCGCCTTCGAACAACTCCCACTCGCGCCAATGCGCCTTGATTGAATCCATGCCGACACCAACAGCAAGGTGCCGCGGATTACTGACGAGCAGATGAAATCCTTCGTGCCAGATCTTCTGCCGCCAGGCAATCGAATCATCTTTTTGATCGAAGAAGCCGACGTTACGCTTTTGATGCAACACAAACAGACCGGCAAGAACAACTGGCACGGCGCATGCCGCCACCACGATCAGCGCGCGGCGGCTGAGACCGAGCGCAGCAATTAGAAGTGCGGACAATAAGAACGAGAGCCATGAAGCGCGCGTGACTGAAAGCAGCAGCGCCGCGGAAATTCCCGCAACCGCAATGCCCAACAACAAACCGTTGCGGTTTCGCTTGCGCGGCAGCGTGACAAACAAACCGAGCGTTAGCGATCCGATTAGTTGCAAACTTTCCGCATAGGTCGTCCAGTGATTATAGAATCCGGTCGCGCGCCGATCGCGGCCGTAGGACCATCGCTGAATTCCCAGACGCTCTTCCGGTGTAGCGCCCGGCAGCAAATGGCCACGCGGAACTTCCAGCGTCGCAATCCACTCGACGCGATAAATCTGGAGTTGCGCCGGTTCCTTTTGCGCTGACTGATCGAGGGCATTGATCAGATCATCAAGGCTGCGAATCGAGCGGCCGTCGACTTGTTCGATCGTGTCGCCATCAACGATTGGTATCGACTGATTTTGTGTTCGCGACTCAAGCCGCGCTTCCCGCAGTGGACTCTTCTCGCTCACGCCGTAAATTTTTACGCCGCGTCCGATCGCGAGTTGGCCGAACGTGTACGCGACATTCACCATGGTCGCGGCGATCAGAACGATCGTTAGTACGCGCAAGACTTTCTGCGATCGAATGTTC